>CAYPHP010000763.1:0-492 GCA_964410045.1 uncultured Acidobacteriota bacterium
GGAGCCGGCGGGGAGACCCGACCCGATGACCTCGAAGAATTCAGCCCGCCGCCTGGCTCCATCGAATACTTCATCGGGTGGTTCATGACAGATAATTCCAGCGGGCTCACGCTACCCTCGAGTCTGATGGGTCGAATGGCTGCGCTCGACATCGATCTTGGCTTCGATGTCTATGCTGCTGACGCTCGCGTGAAACCGGCTCATCCACCCCGCCGCGTTTGACTCCCCCGCTCAGCCGGGGCTATAGTGATTCCAACGCCCGGCGATGAATCTCCCCAATGCGCTAACGCTGTCGCGAATCTTCCTGGTTCCGGTTTTGCTCGCGGTGTTGCTGACCAAGAATGTCTTTCCCTACAAGGAACTGATCGCCGCGTTGATCGTAGCCATCGCCGGCATCACCGACTCGCTGGACGGCTACCTCGCGCGGCGGATGAACAAGGTCACCACGCTGGGCATCCTGCTCGATCCGATCGCCGACAAGCTGCTGGTGTC
>CAYPHP010000763.1:502-2543 GCA_964410045.1 uncultured Acidobacteriota bacterium
GTTCATCTCCATGGTGGAGATGGGGCTGGTGAAAGCCTGGGTGGTGGTCCTGATCGTGGGACGGGAATTGGCCATCACCGGCCTGCGCGGCATCGCTCAAGCCGGCGGCTACTCGATTGCCGTATCCGACCTGGGGAAGACCAAGACGGTGATTCAGATCGTGGCCATTATCGCCCTGCTGTTGGGCGTAAACTGGGAGCTGGCGCACTGGGTCGGACAGGTGGCGGTGATTGCCGTGGTCAGCTTCTCCCTGGTCTCGGCCCTGCTCTACTTCCTGCACTTCTGGAAGAACGTAGGAACCGAAGTGAAGCAGCGCCGCAGCCGCCTGCAATTGCTGCGCTCCTTGCGCCGCCAGAGGACCAAGAGCGGTGTCGTCCCTACATCCTGAATCCGGCGAGAAGCTCTCCGAGGAAGACAAGCGAAGTTTGCTGGCGCTGGCCCGCCGGGCAATCGAGCACGCTGCGCGAGCCAAGAAACCCTGGAATCCGCCTGAGGAGACCGCGCCTGCCTTAAAGCAACTGCGGGCCTGCTTTGTCACCCTGCACAAAGGTGGCCAGTTGCGTGGCTGCATCGGACAGGTGACGGCCCGCTTGCCGCTCTACCAGGCCGTCGCCGAGGCTGCCTACAGCGCGTCGCGGGAAGATCCGCGGTTCCCGCCCGTGGAGACCGAAAATCTGTCGGAGATCGCGATCGAGATCTCGGTGCTCTCGCCGTTCACACCCATCCGTCCGGAAAACGTGCAATTAGGACGTCACGGTCTGCTGCTGACCCGCGATCGTGCACGCGGGCTGTTTCTGCCTCAGGTCCCGGAGGAGTATGGCTGGGATCGCCAGCACTATCTTGAGGAGCTATGCCGCAAGGCGCACCTGGAGTCCGAAGCGTGGAAGCATGGGGCGTCCTTGCAGGCGTTTACGGCCGATGTGTTTGGGGAACGCGGTTGAAGCGTTCTACTTCAGTTCCACCTGATCGCCGGAGTAGATCTCGGTGGAGGCCATGGTGATGTAGGCGGTGGCCGTCTTGCCTTCCACCCACAGGATCACCAGCTCGCCGATCACGTCGCGGGGCAGGGCCCGCTTCTGGTGGTCTTTCAGCTTGTAGTTCAGGCGTTCGGAGCCCACGTACTCCGCGACGTTTTCGCCGCTCATGGCGGGATCCTTGACCCCCGGCAGGAAAGTCCGGTAGACCCTGTAGGTTTGTCCTACTTCCACACCCTTACTCGAGCCGATGTTCAGGTAAACCTTGTCGCCGGTCCCCAGGGTGTTCAAGAACTCCTTACCGGTCACAATCAAGCCTTCGTTCTTCCCCGAAGGAGGCGCGAAGCGGTCAAAGCCGGCGGCCTGGAACTTGGGGATGGGCTTCTGGTTGAAGGGAATGGCGATGTCCCCGGCCTGGATCTCCATGCAACTGTTCATCACGTTGGCGGTGGCGGTCTTCTCGTGGACGATGTGGACTTTGATGCGCCCCACTTCCTTGTACAGGGTTCCCAGGGATAGCAGCATTTGCTTCTGGCCCTTGAAGAACTCCTGGCGGATCGGATCGGTAGCGGCGCGCAGCACCATGTACTCGCCGCCTGGATTCACGATGTTCCCAGCGCCACGGCTCAGGAAGATGGTGTCGCGGTCGCTGTAGATCTGCTTAAATCCGCGATCTTCGCCCGTCACCACAAACAGTCCGGACTCGAGCGGCTTGTCGGCGATAAACCCGGCACAGTAGATGTCGGAGTACTTGGGTTGATGCCAAGCCGGCGAGGCCGGGGTCTGGGCGAAAGCCGCAACACCGGCGAACGCCAGCACCAAGAGACACAAGAAGGCGCTGGTAGGCTTCATGCCTCAGAATGTAGCAGAGCGTAAGGGCTTAGTCAATTAACTGTCTCGTAATCAGATTGATACCAAAGGCCCCCGACCTCCGGTCCCCCCGGACCCCGGCGAACCGTGATATCTTCATTGTTTTCTGGCATGGCCGACTTTCCCCGCATCTGTTTGACGGTCACGGGCGAGACGCCGGAAGAGCTGCAGGACCACGCTCTCCAGGCAGGATCTCG
>CAYPHP010000764.1:0-2540 GCA_964410045.1 uncultured Acidobacteriota bacterium
TTGTGGCCTGGCGTCGCTGGCCGGCGGGGAAGTCCGCGGCGAACAGGTCGCCCGCTAGAATCCATACGTCGGCACGGTGTGCAGCCGCGGCTTCGAGCAGCCATTCATACACGGCCATGGACCCATGAATGTCGGCAGACGCTAGAATGCGCATCACTCACCTCACGAGTCGAACCAGGCGCTCCAGGTACGCAGCCGCTTCGGGCGAGCCTTCTTCCGGGGCCCAAGGCGCGAAATCTTTGTCCGAAGCCGGATCATAGGGTCCTGGCTTGACCTCGAAGACCACGGTATCCGGCTCCAATGCGAACAGCGTATGAAACGGGCCGGGATGGCAATCGACGCCGAAGGCTGCGGATCCGGCAGCCAACACCATGTTGCGGTCAACACGGCCGTCGTCGAGGAACGTGACAAAGCCGATCCTGCCGCGCAGCACCACGGTCGACTCCGCCTTGGGCGGATTCAGATGCCGGTGTGGCCGCACGTAGCTGCCTGGCTGCAGCGCATTCAACATCCGATGCAAATGGTCGTCCGGAGCGCGATGAAGCGGTAGAATGATCCGGGCACGGGGACTCTTGCGGCACTCCTCGATTACTTGTTCGAGCAGTTCCTGAGTGACCGTCGTGACCGGCCCGGGAGGGGCGGGTAGCGCCTTCGGGTACATGAGGAAAGTCTAGTCGAAAGGTGGCGACAGTGTGACGTAGGAAACTGACCTTTTTTGTCGATCCCGTCACCAGCGGATTTTGCAAGTAATTGATTGTTAAGGACATCGTGGCCACGTACTTTTTGGCACGCGGTGTGCCCATAAGTAGATGGAGGCGTTTCGATGCCACGCCAGCGGGGCTTCTCTTTGATCGAGTTGCTCATAGTCGTTGCGATCATCCTGATCATCGCGGCAATCGCGATCCCATCCCTACAGCGCTCCCGGATGGCTGCGAATGAAGCGGCGGCCGTAGCCGCGCTCCGGGTTCTGAACAACTCTGAAGTCACCTACGCGATGACTTATAACTCCGGTTACACCGACGGCTTCAACCGCCTGGGTCCTCCGCCCCCGGGTCAGCTTCCGACTTTTGACAATGCCGACCTGGTGGATGATGTGCTCGCCGGCCGCGGCGCGGGCGGCTCGAATACCAGCCTCACCAAGAGCGGCTACCGCTTCACCTACACCAGCAGCGGGACGTTTGGGGCGATTGGGGTCTATTCCATGAGCGCCGATCCGACGTTGCGAGGAGGGACGGGACAGCGTTCGTTCTTCACCAACGAGCCCCTGGTGATCCGGGTGAACAACACCGCTCCTGCCACGGCCAGCGACAATCCGCTGTAGTCCCTTCCGTTCCTGCGGCTCCTGTGTTATTCCCTTATGATGCGCTTGGCACAACTCTCGTTGTTACTGCTCCTGACCTTGACCCTTACCGCCGCCGACCTGGAAGGCCGCTACGCCGGTGATTGGACCGGCGGGGCCGCCGCCGGGGATCTGCGCTTCACGCTCACCCGCGCCGGCGAGGAATGGAAGTGCGAGGCCGTCTTCACGCTGGGCGGCCAGGAAGTCCCCACCACCACCAAGCGCGTGAAGGTTGACGGCGCCAAGTTCGAGGTAGAATACGAGTTCGATTTGCAGGGCAACAAGCTGAAGTCCACGTTGACCGGGCAGCTCGACGGCCAGGCGCTTAGCGGAAAGTACAGCACCGTCGACAGCGGAGGCGGCGCGGTGGATGAAGGCAGTTGGAAAGTCTCACGCAAGTAGCCTTGCCCACACAGCAAAAGGAGAACATGAACGACCTGGTATCGCTCACTCGGCATGACGAAATCGCCGTCATCACCATCAACAATCCTCCGGTCAACGCTCTGAGTCCGGGCGTTCCGGAGGGCATCAAGGCTTCGGTCGAATCGGCACAGCAGGACCCCGCGGTGAAAGGGATCGTGTTGATCGGGGGCGGCCGTACCTTCATCGCCGGCGCCGACATCAAGGAGTTCGGCAAGATCACCTCCGGAAAAGGCGGGCGGCTGAGTCTGCATCCGGTTTTGGAGACGATGGAGAACTGCCCGAAGCCGCTGGTGGTGGCCATCCACGGCACGGCGTTTGGTGGAGGCCTGGAAACGGCGATGGCCGGGCACTACCGCGTGGCGGTGGCCGCGGCCCAGGTCGGCCAGCCGGAAGTGAAGCTGGGGATCATTCCCGGCGCCGGCGGTACGCAGCGTCTGCCGCGACTGGCAGGCGTGGCTAAAGCCGTAGAGATGTGCGCGTACGGCGATCCCGTGCCCGCGCCCAAGGCATTGGAATACGGCATCGTCGACAAGATTGTTGAAGGCGATCTGCTGACCGGGGCCATCGCCTTCTGCCGCGAGATCATCGCCGGCGGCGCGGCTCCACGCAAGACCAGCGAGCAGACTGGCAAGCTGACGGACACCGGCGCCAGCGATTTCTTCTTCGAAGCCGCCCGCGCGGAAGCCCGCAAGAAACTTCGCGGCATCCCGGCGGCGCTGGCCGCCATTGACGCGATAGAGGCGGCGACGCGCTTGCCCTTTGCCGACGGTATCAAGCG
>CAYPHP010000765.1:0-2533 GCA_964410045.1 uncultured Acidobacteriota bacterium
TTCCAGCTCGGTGTTCTCGGTGTCTCGGTGGCCTGATCGATCATGGCACGCTCTAACAGCATCTGGGACATTCGCCGGGACGTTTCGTCGCGCGCGCGGCTGGCGTTGGCTCTGACCAGTTGGGGCTTCATCATCACGGTCTGGTTCGCGCTCACCCATTACGAAGTGTTGCCGCCGTTCTCGCTGCCGAAGCCCGAAGGGGTCATCAAGGCATTCGGGCTCCTGTGGACCGAGTACGACCTGCTGGGCAACGTGGCCCAAAGTTGGTGGCGGATCTTCCAGGCTTTTGGCTGGTGCGCCGTCGTGGCCATCCCACTGGGGATCCTGATGGGCACGTTCCGCTGGTTGCACGAATTGATCAATCCGGTGGCCGCGCCGATGCGGGCCATGCCCTTGACCGCGTTTCTGCCCGCCTTCATGGCCCTCTTCGGGATGGAAGAAGGGATGAAGGTCAGCTTCCTGTGGTTCGGGATGTTCTTCTACCTGCTGGCCGTGGTGGTGGAGGAAGTGGACCGCGTGGATTCGAGCCTTTTGGAGACCGCGTACACCCTCGGCGCCCAGCGCCGCCACGTGCTGTGGCTGATGTTTCGCGCGTCGTTTCCGGCGATCTTCGGATCGTTTCGGATTCTCTACGACATCGGCTGGACCTACGTGATTCTGGCCGAAATGGTGAACTCCCGCAAAGGAGTCGGCTACATGGTGGAGGCGGCCCGCAAGGTGCTCGACTTCGAGCGCGTGTACGCCGGCATCATCGCCATCGGTCTGGCGGCGTTTCTGTTCCGCTGGCTACTGACAATTGCGGAACGCCGCCTGTTTCCCTCACGGCGGGGCGCGCGGCCCGCATCCGAACCCGCTGCCGCGGCCGGGGTTCCGGTGAAAGCCCATGGAAAATAACCGCGTCAAGATCAGCTTGAAGGGCGTCGGCCGCACGTTTACCAGCCAGCGCGGGGAAAAGATCGAAGCCCTCCGCGACGTCAACCTCGAAGTCGAGGATCTGTACTCGTCTGACGGGCGTGACGTCGGCGAGTTTCGCGTCCTTCTGGGGCCTTCAGGGTGCGGCAAATCCACGATTCTCAGGATGATCGCGGGTCTCGATCATCCCACTTCCGGGACCGTCCTGGTGAACGGGCGCCCCGTGGACAAGCCCGGCCGCGACCGCGGCATGGTCTTCCAGAAATACACTTCCTTCCCCTGGCTCACGGTGGCCGACAACATCGAATACGGGATGAAGATCAACGGCGTGCCCGCGGAAGAACGCGAGAAAACTGTCGAGCACCTGATCGAGGTCACCGGCCTCAAGGGTTTCGAGCGGGCTTATCCCGATACGCTCTCCGGCGGCATGCAGCAGCGCGTGGCCATCGCCCGGACTTTGGCCCTGCGGCCCGAAGTGGTGCTGATGGACGAACCCTTCGGCGCGCTCGACGCCCAGGCCCGTACCGACATGCAGGCGTTGTTGCTGAACATATGGGAAGAAACCGCCAGCACCGTCCTGTTTGTCACTCACGATGTGGAAGAAGCCGTCTACCTGGCCGATCGCATCTTCATTCTGAGCAGCCGTCCGGGTACAATTGTGGAGGATATCCCGGTGCCCTTTGGGCGGCCCCGCGACATGGCCATGAAGCGCCAGACCGAGTTCCAAGACCTGCAGAATTACGTGCTCGCTTGCCTGCGGCGCGCCCCCGGGCACGGCCAGGTTCGGGTGAGCGTCTGATGCCCGCGGACCGAGGCTCGCAGTTCAAGGAAGGCATCAGCGACGCGGTCCGCCGCGGCAAAGACGAACTGGGCCTGCAAGACGTCAACTTCGTCAAGGAAGCGCTGCGCTGGCAGTACAACTGGATCGGGCTGGCCGGGGCCGCCGTCTTCGCTCTTGTTTCCGGTACTGGTCTGCCCCTGGTCATGGCCGCCGGGCTGGAGTTGATCTATCTCAGCGTCGTGCCGCAGTCCAGCGCCTTTCGCCGCCTGGTCCGGTCATGGAAGTACGAAGAGGAAAAGCAGCGGCGGCAGATCAAGTTGACGGCCATGCTCGACGAGCTTCCCAAGGAGCTGCGCGACCGCTACCAGAAGCTGTGCGCGATCTGCCGCGGGATCCGCGACAATTACCGGCGGCTCTCCTCCACCACCCAGATCTTCTTCGGTCAGATGGACGACAAGCTTTCCGGGCTGCTGAGCGCTCATCTGCGCATGCTCCATTCCGACCACCAGCATCAGGAGTACCTGCGAACCACCAACCCGGACGCGATCCGGCGGGAGATGGAGCAATTGCAGAAAGCGCTGGAGACGGACTCGCCCAAGGTCCAGGAGATCAACCGCCGGCGCATCGAGATCCTGGCCAAGCGGCTCGAGAAGTTTGAAAAGGTAAAAGAGAACCGCAAGGTGGTGGACGCGCAGTGCTCGGCCATCGAAGACGTGCTGGAACTGATCCGCGACCAGTCGGTGACCCTGCGCGATCCGCAGCAGCTCAGCGAACAGTTGGAAAACCTGGTGAAGGACGTCGAGCAGACCGAGCAAACCGTCCGCGAGGTAGAGGCAATTT
>CAYPHP010000766.1:0-2515 GCA_964410045.1 uncultured Acidobacteriota bacterium
CCACGTCGAGAACCTGGGGTCAGACGAGGGCACGCGCCGCAAGGTGTTCGAGTTGGCCAAGGGCTGGGGCGTGCAGACCATCGTCACCGGTCCCGGAGCGGCGCTGGCCGATCTCGACAAACTGGCGACTGAGTTCGGCATCAACGTGGCCATCGAAAATCGCAAGGACCCGAAGGGTGCGGTGACCGGCATGGAAGGGATGAGCAAACGGATCGGCGTGAGCGCCAACCTGGGCGCCTGGGCGCTAGCCGAGGTCAAGCCCGTCGAGGGGCTGAGCGTGGTCAAAGATCGATTGTTCGCCGTAACGGTGAGCGACATCAACGCCCCAGGGATGCCCGAATTCTTCCTCTCCGCGTACAAGCTCGGGATCAAGCCGTTGTTCATTGCCATCCAACCCAGCGCCAACCTGGCGTTCGAAAAGGTGATGCTTCCGGCGATGGCCGCTCGCGTGGCCGACATGGTCAATTCTCCGCCGGGACAAATCCGTGGAGGCGATCGGCTGACCGCGGAAATGCGGCAACAGATCGACGCCGCCGCTCCACGTCAAGCGCTGGCCAAGCCCAGGAAGGCCCGCAGGCTTCTGGTTACCGACATTCAGATGTACTCCGGCCACGACACCATTCCCCACGGCAATCTGATGCTGGAATTGATGGCCAAGTACACCGGGGCGTTCGAGCCGACTTTCAGTAACGACCTGAACAATCTGAAGTATCCGAAGATCAAGGAATTCGACGCCGTGTTTCTGAACAACGTTTGCGGGATGGTCTTCAACGATCCGGAAGTCCGCGCAGGTCTGTTGCGCTTTGTCCGCGAAGGCGGCGGGCTGGGCGGGAACCACGCGGTTACCTACGCCAACCTGAATTGGCCGGAGTTCACCACTATGCTCGGCGGCTGGGCCGGAGCGCATCACACCGAGAAGCAAGTGTTGAAAATCGACGATCCGGACAGTCCGCTGATGAAGATGTTCGGCAGCAAGAGCTTCGAGCACAGCGACGAGTTCTACCAGTTTCCCGCCAGCTCACCCTACTCGCGGGAAAAGCAACGCGTTCTGATGAGCATCGATGTGGAGAAATCCGACCGGGCCACCAACGGCCGCTTTTGCGCCGAGTGTACCCGGCCCGACCAGGACTACGGGATGATGTGGATCAAGAGCTACGGCAAAGGGCGTGTCTACTGCACTCCGCTCGGTCATACCACGATCATGTATACGCAGCCGCAGTGGACCCAGCACATGCTGGCCGCGGTCCAGTTCATTCTGGGGGACCTGGATGCCGACACCACGCCGAGCGTCGTGAAACGGGCGGCAGCTCGCAAGAAATGAAGATGGATCGAGGGAGGATCGCCTGGTGACGGCCAAGCAGACCTGGACGATGCTGTGCTGCAGTGCGGCGCTGCTTTCCGCTTTTGCAGCGGACCCGCCGAAGAAGCCGCCCTACAGCGCCTGGAGCGATTACGGCGGAACCGCAGACTCCATGCAGTACTCCGCCCTCAGGCAAGTCAACAAGGGCAACGTGAGCCGCCTGGAACTGGCGTGGTCCTACCTGGCGCCCGGTCCCGGCGGACGCTTCGCCTTCGGCCCGTTGGTGGTCGACAACGTCATGTATGTGGTCGGAAAGGACAGCGCCATCGTGGCTCTCGATGCCGCTACGGGTAAGCAGGTGTGGTCCCAGACGGTGGCCGGAACGCCCACCGGCCGCGGCTTCAATTATTGGGAAAGCAAGGATCGTTCGGACCGGCGGCTGGTTCTCACCGCCGGCAACTTCTTGATGGAGATCAACGCGCTTACCGGGCAGATCATCACGTCATTCGGCAAAGACGGGCGCGTGGATATCCGCGAAGGCATTCCCCGCGCCCGCAACCTCCAGAGCGGAACGCCGGGGCGCGTCTTTGAGAATCTGATCATCCTGGGTTCCGCGCCGGGTGAAGGGTATGACTCGGCGCCCGGCGATTTGCGCGCCTTCGACATCCTCACTGGCAAACTGGTGTGGACCTTCCACACCGTGCCCCGTCCCGGCGAGTTTGGCTACGACACTTGGCCGAAGGATGCCTGGAAGTACATCGGCGGCGTGAATGCCGGGGGCGAAATCTCAATCGACGAGCAGCGCGGGATCGCTTACTTCCCGCTCGGTTCTCCGACCTACGATTTCTATGGCGCCGACCGCAAGGGCGCCAACCTGTTCGGCAACAGCCTGCTGGCCCTCGATGCGCGAACCGGAAAGCGGCTTTGGCATTTCCAGACGGTCCATCATGACCTGTGGGATTACGACCTCTGTACAGCTCCCAAGCTCATGACGGTCCGCCACGACGGCCAGCCGGTGGACATTGTGGCCCAAGCCACCAAGACCGGGTTCGTCTACGTGTTCAACCGCGTGACCGGCGAGCCGCTGTGGCCGATCGTGGAGCGCCCGGTACCCAAGAGCGACGTGCCCGGAGAAGAATCCTGGCCCACGCAGCCCATCCCGACCAAGCCGCCGCCGTTCGCACGGCAGCGCATGACGGTGGAAGACGTGAATCC
>CAYPHP010000767.1:0-2507 GCA_964410045.1 uncultured Acidobacteriota bacterium
GACCGCGGAGATCATTCGCCGCTTCGAGCCGGTCCTGGAAGCGGAGCGGCCCGAGCTCGTGGTGGTGGTCGGCGACGTGAACTCCACGGTGGGCTGCGCCCTGGTGTCCGTGAAGCTGGGCATTGAGGTGGCTCACGTAGAAGCCGGGCTGCGAAGCTTCGACCGCTCCATGCCTGAGGAAATCAACCGCCTGATGACCGACGCCATCTCCGAACTGTTGTTTGCCAGCGAACCCAGCGGCGTTGAGAATTTGCGCCGGGAAGGCGTGCCCGAGGAGCGGATCCACTTGGTGGGCAACGTGATGATCGACACGCTGCTGCGGCACCGGGAACGTGCTGAAGCCTTGCCCACTTTGCGAAACCTGCAACTCGAAAGCGACGGGCAGGCTTGCCCGTACATCGTGGTAACGCTGCATCGGCCGTCCAACGTGGATAATCCGGTCCAATTACGCGGGCTGCTGGAGGCATTGGGCGAACTGGCGTCCGGCATGCCGGTGATTTTCCCCGTGCATCCCCGGACGCGCCAGAAGATCGCCTCCGAGGGATTGCAGTCTGTGCTCGGCAACGTACGCCTGGTCGAGCCATTGGGCTATCTGGAATTCCTGGGACTGATGAGCCGCGCCCGCCTGGTGGTGACGGATTCCGGAGGGATTCAGGAAGAAACTACGGTGCTCGGCGTTCCCTGCCTTACCGTCCGCGAGAACACGGAGAGACCGGCGACCATCGAGTGGGGAACGAACCGTCTGGTGGGAACGGACCCCCGCAACATGCTCCGCGCTGCTCGCGAGGTGCTGGCGGCGAAGCCTTCCAAGGGCAAGATCCCGGAACTGTGGGACGGGCGGGCCGCCGAGCGGATCGTCGAGATCATCCTACGGCGCGGTTAAGGTATCCGCTACGGCCTGCTTCAAAGCCACCTTCGCCTTCCAGCCCAGCTTCTTTTCGGCCGCGCTGCAGTCGAACGTGAGCGGCGTCAACGAGGAGCGAAGACGATAGATCGAAAGCGGCGCGGGACGGCGAAGAATTCCGGCCAGGATCTCGACGCCCCAGGCCAGCAAGTACACCATAGGCATCGGCAAGCGGACCACAGAGAGATTCTCGCCGGTCACTCGCAGATACTCGGCGAGGTAATCGTTCTGGGTCAGGCGTTCCGGACTCACCAGGTGAAAGACGGAGCCGTCAAAGGCGTTGCTGCGGGCGGCCAGGAGCACACCGTCCACAACGTCGTCCACGCTGATCAGCGGCATATGCAACGTGCCGTCTCCGAGGACCAACAACCGGCCTCCGGCACGGCGAGCCACCTCGGGAAGCAGTTTGTGCGTACCCGCGCCGATGACGCGGCCGGGCCGCAGGATCACCGCGAGCAGGCCGCGCTGCTTGGCGGCATCCGACACCAGTTTTTCGGCCTCCAGCTTGGTCTGCGAATAGGCTCCACGCATTTCGGCGTGCGGCTCCAGCGGCCAGTCTTCCGTGATCGCCACGTTCTTGCCGGCCGCCGCAGCGTTATGCAGGCAACTCAGGGAACTCATGTACACCACCTTCACCCCCTGGTTCTGCACCGCGTATTCCACGATGTTCCGCGTGGAGGCGACCATGCCGCGCTGCAATTCGGCGGGATTGCCGGTGCCGACCGGCCCGGCCAGGTGATAGATCAAGCGGCAGCCGGCGGTGGCGCGCTGGGCGGCCTCCGGATCAGCCAGATCGCCGCGGACAACTTCCACGAGTTCCTGGAACCTGGGGTGAGCGGCGAGCGGGCGAGGCGGATCCCGGCGAACCAGAATCCGGACGCGCTCGCCCTGATCCATCAGGCGCTCCAACAAGTGTCCGCCGATAAAACCCGTCGCCCCGGTCACCAAAGTCGTCGCCGTGACCGGCTTCGCGTAGGCGCGCTGGATCTCGCTCTTGGCGGCATCGGCCCCTTCCGCGATCCGTTCCGTCCACAGCAGCGTGGGCTTGGCCTGCTCCGGCGTGACCGGCGCGGGCTTGCCGGCTGCCAGGCAAGCGTAGAAATCCGCCACCATCGTGGCCATTTCCTGGTAGGGAAACAGCTTCCCGGCGACGAAGCGAATGGAATTCGAGAGGACCTGGGTGACGATCTGGCGCCCTTCATTGATGGCGTTGATCGCGCGCTCGGCGGCCTTGGGCAACCGAGTATTGCGCTTGATGGTCAGGACGTGCGTGAACAGATCCGCACGCAGCACTCCGGCGGTTCCCTGCACTTGGAGCACGTGCTGAAGCGGATGGACATTCCAGGAAAGCTGGATTTGCCCGGAACCCTGCGCGCATCGCAGCAGCACCCGCCATTCGTCGTAGAGCAGCAACGGCTCGCGTCCGCTGGCGTGGTACTGCCACTGAGCCTCCTGGACGTCGCCGAGAAAGGCCTGCAACAAATACAACGCGTGCACCCCGAGGTCGCGGAAGGGATAGCCGCCGTCCAGATATTGCGGCGGCAGTGGGCCGCCGGGATACGGCGGGTACTCAGAGCTTCGGAAATAATCTACGGCGACAACT
>CAYPHP010000768.1:0-2505 GCA_964410045.1 uncultured Acidobacteriota bacterium
TCATGAAATTCGGGCGGGCGCCGACAACGTTCAGGACTTTCACTTAGCGTGCTCCTTCACAGCCAGCCACAGGTCATAGGCCGAAACGTAGCAAAGCCGAACGCCGGCCGCGTCGCATTCGGCGCGCAGGCTCTCGAACAGCAGGTCCAGGTCCTGGTCCAGAAGCGCCCGCAGATTCCCCTCCTGGGCGCCATGGGTGAACAGCTTCAGGAACGCCTGGTTGCCGATCCGCGGAGCCAGGCGCAGCCACAGCGCGGCGCGATTTCTGGACGGGCGATGATAGCTGGCCAGCTCACCCGTTTCCAGGCGGGGAATCAAAGGCCGGTCGTGCCAGTCCAATCCGAGCGGCCCGGGGATCATCAGCAGATCGCCCGCGTTGGGACCTCCGGGCGTCAACGGCACTCCTGTGTCGTGCGATTTCGGACGCCGGGGATCATCCGTGGCCCAATAGATGGTGTTGACCATGTGGGTCTGTGTGGGCGAAGGCGCCGACGGGAGCGTAAAGTCGGCATAGCAGCCCAGGTCGCGCAGGAGGATCAGCTCATTGTTCAAGCCGCACCAGCGGCCGTCGGGGCGGGAATTGTCCAGTGCCCAGTTGCCGTGAATGAATCCAAAGACGGTCTTCCCGTTGTGCTTACGCAGCAGGCCGTGCTGGCTGGAGAGCGCGTGAATGAAGCCAGCCATGCGGTCCACGAAGTTCTTCTCTCCTTCACCGTCGTGGTGAATGTGGATATCCACGTCCGCGATCCCGTCGCGGACCATCTCGGCCAGGGGATCGAGCAGGCACGGCCGGTACTCTTCTTGGGCGTAGAAAAAGGTGTAACACGGAGGCCGGTTTCGTGAGTCCCGATGGCGCGCGGCTATCTCCGGCCATTTGCGGCGCCAGGAATCCACACGCGTTTTCGCCGTGGATTCGTCCGCGCCCTTCCAAAACGGCTCATAGTGGTCGGCGATGGTCACCCACAGCGTCTTGGGCTGGTCCCGTCCCGCGCTCCAGCTTGATTTCAAATAGCCGGGCAACCAAAGGTAGGTGCTGCGAACCGCCGCCCACCTCATTTAGCGCCTACTTCGCGCCGCGAGGTGGACTGCGGGCAAGTGGGAAGCACGCTGGGCGACGGTGGTTCTATTGCCGAGTCCAGCAGAACTGTGTTATGAATCCTCATCGTCACTGAGACTTTCGGCTGCGGTCCCCGTCATCTGGGTCAGAATAACATGTTTCATTCGAGTGACAGGGCATCGGGCGCCATGACCATTCAAGGCGAGGGGAGCGGAGCGGGTTGACGGCCTGTGCGAATCATCGAATACACGCCCGAGTTGTTTGAACGGATGGAGGCCATGCAGCGGCCTCATCCCTTTCTGCGGCACCGGCCTTTCGTGGACTACTATTACGCCACTCACGAATGCGCCCGGCTGTTTCTGGCCGTGGATGACGACAACACCGTGTTCGCATCGGTGGGCGGAGAGTTGATGCCCTTTGCCTACGGCGGGCGCTGCGTGACCCTGAATTACCCCAGCCATTTCCGAGCGCTGCGCCCGGGCGCGGCCATCTACCTGCTCCGCAAATTGATGGCCCGATCCGCCGGCCGGGGGATTGGCATCGGGGGCACGGAAGAGTCCGTTCGAGTCTTCCGCTCCCTGGGGTGGACCACGTGCGGAGAAGTTCGAGTCCAGCGGTTGAACCAGCCTTACTCCCGGTGGGCCGGGGAGAACAAGTTGCGCCTGAAGATCAAGGACCTGATCGACCTGCTGGCCAGAAAGCCGATCTCCAGGTTTGCTTCGCGGATTCCCCATGAGGCGATTGCCCGCCTCTCGATCCACGAGGAAAGCGCCGTCACCGAGGATATGTTGCCCAAGGATTCTCCTTTTGCCCTCCGCTTCGCGCCCCCTTTGGACCACCTGAACTGGCGGTACAACACCCGGCTCTCCTTTGCCCGCTACCGGATCTTTCGTCTCCTGGTAGGGGAGACGACGTCCGGATACGTGGTGATCAATGAGTCTCCGGAACGGCTCTTGCTGGCGCATTGCGATGGCGACGACCCGGCGGTGCTGGCCTACGGCGCGTTGCTGAGCCTGCTGGAAGTGGGACGTACGGATCGGAAGCCACGGACCATGATGCTGGCCTCAACCCATTCCGGGATGAAGGCCGTTTTTGAACAGTTCGGATTTCGTGAGAGCGGCGACGCTCATCCCGTCACGGTTGGCGGACTGCATGATGAGTTTCAGATCCCTTCGGACACGACCCAGTGGCTGGTCAACTGGGACTGGGGCGGCCGGGCTTTGCGGCCGCCATTCCTCGATCAAGTCCCTCCGGCGCGGTAAGCTCCGGTCCTAGTCAAAATGGGCGGGCACGGAGGCCCGCCCCTACACTCGAGTCTTGTTGGGGGCGGGGCTCCGTCCCCGCCCGCGCGTGTGGTTTATGAGGCCGGTCTCAAACCTTCGCGGCCAGCGCCCGCACCTGGCCGGCCTCGTCCAGCAGGGTCCGGACGTCGCGGTAAACCTCCGCCC
>CAYPHP010000769.1:0-2492 GCA_964410045.1 uncultured Acidobacteriota bacterium
ATCGCCGGTCCCGGTCCGCTAGTGGGACCGACGCTGGCGGCACAACTCGGCTATCTTCCCGGCACGCTATGGATCGTGGCTGGCGCGGTGCTGGGCGGCTGCGTCCAGGACTTTGTGATCCTGTTTGGGTCCATCCGCCGCGACGGCAAATCGCTCGGCGCCATGGCCAAGGAGGAAATCGGGCCGGTAGCCGGATACACCGCGCTGCTGGCCATCATCTCGATTCTGGTGATCTTGCTCGCGGTAGTGGCTCTGGTGGTCACCAACGCACTCAAGTCCAGTCCTTGGGGCACGTTCACGCTGGCCATGACCATCCCCATCGCGCTGCTGATGGGCGTCTACCTACGCTTTCTGCGGCCCGGCCGGGTGTTTGAGACTTCCGTGCTGGGATTCGCAATGGTGATGCTGGCGGTAGTGGGCGGACAGTGGGTGGCCGAATCGCCGGCTCTGGCCCCGCTGTTCACGTTCGATGCCCGCGCCCTGGCGTTGATGATCATCGCCTACGGCTTTGCCGCGTCGGTGGTGCCCGTATGGCTGCTGCTCGCCCCGCGCGATTACCTCTCGACTTTCATCAAGCTGGGCACGGTCTTCCTGCTGGCCTTGGGGATCCTGGCGGTGCGGCCCAATCTTGAAATGCCGGCCCTGACCCGCTTCATCGACGGGACCGGACCGGTCTTCGCCGGGAACATCTTTCCGTTCTGCTTCATCACCATCGCCTGCGGCGCGGTCAGCGGATTCCACTCCTTGATCTCATCCGGCACCACGCCCAAGCTGCTGATGAAGGAATCGCAGGCGCGGATGGTGGGCTATGGCTCGATGTGCCTGGAGTCGTTTGTAGCGATCATGGCGATGGTCGCTGCCTGCGTCCTTCAGCCGGGTGTTTACTTCGCCATCAATAGTCCCGCAGGCATTGTCGGTGCCGACCCCGTCCAAGCGACGGCCACGATCACCGGATGGGGGTATCCCGTCACGGCCGATGAGATGGGCACGCTGGCCAAGACCGTCGGCGAGCAGAGCCTCTTCGGCCGCGTCGGCGGAGCGCCATCGCTGGCCGTCGGCATGGCCCACATTTTCGCCAGGACCTTGGGCGGCACCCACTTGCTGGCGATCTGGTATCACTTTGCCATCATGTTTGAGGCGCTCTTCATCCTGACGGTGCTGGATGCCGGCAGCCGCGTCGGACGCTTCCTGCTGCAAGACTTGCTTGGTCACTTCTGGAAGCCGCTTGGCCGCACGAGTTGGTATCCCAGCGTGATCTTCACGTCGTTTGTGATCGTCGGCGGCTGGGGCTACTTCCTGTACCAAGGGGTGATGGATCCGCTGGGCGGCATCAACAGCCTGTGGCCGCTGTTCGGCATCGCCAACCAACTACTGGCGGCGGTCGCGTTGTCTGTGGCCACCACCATCCTGGTGAAGATGGGTAAGACCCGCTACCTGTTCGTCACCGTCGTGCCGATGGTCTGGCTGGTGGCGGTGACCATGACGGCCGGCTATCAGAAGATCTTCCATTCCGCCCCGGCAATCGGCTTTCTGGCGCAAGCCCGTCAGTTTGAGCAAGCGATCGGCGCCGGGACCGTTCCAGCCGCGAAGCTGGCCGATACCCAACGGGTGATCTTCAACCTGCGCTTGGACGCCGTCGTTACCGCGCTTTTCCTGGTGATGGTGGTGATCGTCATGGCGGATGCGCTGCGCCATTGTCTGCAGATTTGGAGCGGCCGGCGAAGGCCGGTGCTGCGCGAGTCGGCCTTTGTGCCGTCCGCGATTTCAGGAGACTGATGCCATGAACCACAAAGGCACAAAGAGCACAAAGCTCGAAGCCATCCAGCGGATTCTGGGCGGGAGCAGTTATGCCAGATACTGCGAACACTTGAGAAAGAAGGGCAGGGAGGCGGACATTCCGTCGGCCCAACAGTTCTACCTGGATTCCCTCAAGAGGCGGTACAGCGGCGTGTCGAGGTGTTGTTGATGAAGACCGAGCGGCCGAACATGCCCGGATACGGAATCGCCGGAGCCAAGGAAGGGAAGGGGCTCCTGCCTTGGAACTGGGCACAGCGGCGCCTGGAAAAAGCCCACAACTACTTTCTATGCACCACGCGTCCCGACGGTCGGGCTCACTCCATGCCGATCTGGGGCGTGTGGATGGGCGGCGCATTCTACTTCAGCACGGGAACGAGTTCGGTCAAAGCGCGCAATCTGACGGCGAATCCCTGGTGCGTGTTGTGTCCTGAGAACGCTGCCGAAGCCGTGATCGTCGAAGGGACCGCCCGTAAGGTGCGCCGACACCGGTCCGTCGGCTCGGCTTACTTTAGGAAGTACAAGTGGAAGCTGGATCCGAAGATGGGTCCGATCTACGCGATCCGGCCCGCGACAGTGTTCGGATTCATTGAGAAGGACGATCTATTTACCAAGACGGCAACACGGTGGGCCTTCGGCGGGAAAAAGAAAACGGGTTCCAAGTGACCACCTTATGAGTTTTCACCCTGAACCTCGGC
>CAYPHP010000770.1:0-2488 GCA_964410045.1 uncultured Acidobacteriota bacterium
CCTGAGTTATAGCGCGGCGACCAACCGCATCACTACGTTTAACGACGCCCAAGGAAATCCGGTCACGAATGCCAGCTTTGACAACAACGGAAACCTTTTGTCGGTCTCCGGCACGACCCTGACTTACGACATTTTTGACCGCGTGACGCAGGCGGTCAAAGGCGGCGTCACCAGCCAGTACGCGTATGACGCGTTCGGCAAGCGCATCGCGGTGACGGTCGACGGCGCGACCACGGTTCACTTCTTTGACATCAGCGGCCGTCTGCTCACCGGAGGGAATGTCTACTTCGCCGGCCAGCGCATCGGCCAGTGGACCGACCGCCTCGGCAGCGTGCGCAAAGGTAGCGGCGGTGACAGCCACTACTATCCCTACGGCGAGGAAATCGCCAGCACCCCCAACCACCGCTACAAATTCGCCGAGACGTTCCGGGATTCCGATACCGGGCTCGATTATGCGATGGCGCGGTATTACCACAGCGGTATAGGGAGGTTCCTGTCGGCGGACCCATACCAAGCGAGCGGCGGTTCAGCGGAACCGCGCAGCTGGAATCGCTACGTGTACGTGCACAACGATCCGATCAATTACTTCGATCCAACCGGGCTCGTAGTGGCCATCCCCGGTTATTGTCCGCCTGATCAGGCGTACTGCGAGGACTATGGCGACCCACTGGTTACGATTCGGCCCGTTGGCGGCGGAGGCGGCTCGGTCCCACCCCTTAGCTGCTCAATCAGTGCATCTGTCGGCGCATTTACTCTTAATAGGACCGACGGCGTCATCGAATTTAACCAACGCGTCGACTTTACAGTTACCGCCTACGGTGGAGACGGAGGAACTTACTATTGGCAGAACTATCAGGTGGGTCTTGACTATCTGTACATTAATGGTGTGGTGAACATCGATCCTGTGCCCAGGCCTAACCCGTTCATAGAGCGGCTCCGGCCAAAGAACGAGGTAGCGCGCGGGCGAACGTATACGACATGGGATGCTCCGGGCGTTGAGCCGTTCTATCTTCACATTCCACTGTGGAGCCTCAGCTATAGCTTCTCAGCTTACCTACATGTATTCGTTAGGAACGGCACGCAGGTGGCGAGCTGTAGCATTTATTGGCACGTTGAGGTCGGGGAGGTCACCGCAGTGATAAACGGGGTGCCACAGGAAGTATGGACCCACACGGTTGATTACCAATGAACAAAACCTTGTTTCGGGTAGCTCTCGTGACATCTCTCGGCACCGCGGCGCTTTCTGCACAGACCAGTCCGTCTGCGGAAGATCTCGTGGCCTCGCTCACGATGGAAAAGGCTTGCACCACGTCGGCGTTTACCACGCCACATGAAAAACGCAAGGCCATGGCGCTCCTCGCGCTGGGTGCGGCAGCTTTGCCGGCAATCGCGAAAGGTCTTGATGTGCTGCTTGAGCGTCAAGACCCTAGAAACCTTTGCGGGGCCGAATGGTTTCTTTATGCCTTTGCCAGGATAAGAGGCGAGGCAGCTTACCCACGCCTTGCGGAGTTGCTGGTTAGCCCGCAACTCCGCCCGCTGAATCGTCAAATTGGAAATGCGATGGTGGTGTCCTTGGGTTTGACTTCGTTGGTTTCGGCGCTGGATGTGCCGGGGCAGAAGCCTGGCGATACTAGGGCGAGTCTTGCCTATGCCCAAGCCGACGGCTACAGAGTGCCCCAGAGTTCTCTTGACTTGTTCCTGCTGGGATGGATCCAGGGTCGCGACGGACTGATAGAAGAGTCATTGAGCCCCGTGGCTAGGGAAGGGTTTCGCCGCTTAAGGAGCTCTCCCGCGTGGGATCGCTTGCGGTACCCGGCCTCATTGGATGGGGGGCGCTCGATTCTGGGAGTCGGCTATAAGCTCTGGCTCCCTGACGGCATGGTGGACCTACCTGGGTCTGACAGCCCGCTCCGCCTCGACGAACCACACGACAGAAACGTCTCCGGCAGGGCCGAGTTCTACTCTAACGGGAAGAGCTGCGCCGAACACACTCTGCACTTTCTGGACGTTGCTGGCAGCTCCCAGAGCCCGGACTTGAAATGGCACTTCGTGATAGACAACAGCGACATTGAGGCCTTGCTCAACTCGCTCACAAAGTGCATTTAGGGCTCCTACACCACCGCGTATCAGTACGACAGAAGCCGGCCATTCGCGTCACACCACCTTCAGCGCCACGACGGTTTGATCGTCATAAGCCATTCGGCCGTGGGCCCAGGCGTTGACGTGCTCAAAAATCAGTTCCACCAGCTCCGTGGGCGGCAACTCACAATTGGCCTTCACCAGTTCCAGCAACCGTTCTCGACCAAACTCCTCGCGGGCCGGGTTCAGATTGTCGGTAATTCCGTCGCTGCAGAACACCGCCACATCGCCGGGCTCCAGCTTCACCAGGGCTGTTTCATACTCCACGTCCGCCAGCAACCCCAGCGGGACGCCTTCCACCTTCACGTCGATAATCTCGCCCGCCCGGCAAAGCACCGGCATGGTCAAA
>CAYPHP010000771.1:0-2475 GCA_964410045.1 uncultured Acidobacteriota bacterium
GATCGACACGGCCACCGCGGCCGCGCACGCCGTTAGCGGTGAACGCCGCCGACCGGGTGCCTACTCCCGGCGTGAAGACGAATCCGCAACTCGGGTCGGAGATCTCGTTCGGACAGTTCCCGCTGAACACACCCGCGAAGCCGTTGGGGGGCTGCGTGCGGATGCTCAATTGGTTCTGCGAGAAAATCGACTGGAACATCCGGCTGTGGTAGAGGCCGTATCCGCCGCGGACTGAGAACATGCCTGGGCCGCCGGTCAGCCAGCGGACCATCGGGCTGTCGAAATTCGGCTGCCAGGCAAAGCCAAAGCGGGGCTGAATGTTGTTGTAGTCGCCGCTGAAGCCGTACTGGAAGCGGTCCTGGATCTCGCGCGGCGCGCCCACGGCTTCCCAGCGCAGTCCGAGGTTGAAGGTCAGGTTCGGCCGCAGCCGGTAATCGTCCTGAATGAAGAGGTTGGTCTCGTTGTAGCGGTTCTCGGCCAGCGCATTGCCGTCGCCGCCCTGGAAGCCGGTCACAAACCCGCGCAGGAAGTTCTCCCATCCCGCGAAGCCCGTGCGCGCCCGGATGGACGCCAGCGCGTCGTTGGTGCTGAAGGTCCAGAAGCCGCGGGCGCGGTCGCCGGAAATGTCGTCGAGCAGCAGGAAGCGCTGGTCGATGCCGGCCTTGATGGTGTGCTTGTTGAAGACCTTGGTGTGGTTGTACACGTACTGGTAATCGTGCTGGCGGCGGTTGATCGGGACGTTGGTCGACGTTCCGATGATCGTGCCCGCGAACTGCAGCGTGTCGCTGGAGAAGGCGGTGTCCACCAGCGTGCTGGCAAAGCGGATGGTCGGGATGTGGTTGCCGTCCGTCACATCCTGCAGCGTGGAGCGGTTGCCGAAACCGAAGCGGAACTCGCCGGTTTGCGTCGGCGAGAAGATATGCGTGGCCGTCAGACCGATGTTGTACTGCCGGTTGTTGTTGGTGCCGAAGTTGTCGCCCAGGATAATGCGCGGCGAGTAGCGCTGCTGGCGGCTGTACTGGTAGCGAATCGCCACCGTGGTGTTCTCAAACGCGTTGTAGTCCACCTTGCCGGAGTAATCGGAATCCGGGAAGCTCGACTTCAGGCCGGCCACTCGCACGCAACGGTTTGGCCGGCCGCTGGCGATCAAATCGGCGCAGGCGATGGGGTCGTTGGGGGTCTTCCCGGTCAACTCCGGCGACTTCCAAAGGTCCATGACCGATTTCATGAAGGCCAGATCACGCTGGAGATTCGGATGGGTGGCGGGGTCGACGCAGTAGGGTCCGCCGGGTTGCGCTGTCTCACCGGGGTTGCAGGCGCGGGGGCCGTCGGAGGGCAGCCAGGTAAACCGGGTCATGGTTCCCTTGCCCTGGCTAAAAACGCGCTCGCCGCTGTGGAACAGGAATAGCTTGTCCTTCTTGATCGGGCCCCCGACAGTCCAGCCGTACTGATGCCGGCGCAGGATCGTGCGCGGCGTGCCGCCCGCGTTCTGGTAAAAGCCGTTGGCGTTCAGCACATCGTTCTGGATGAAGTCGTACACATCGCCGTGAATCTTGTTGGTGCCCGATTTGGTTTGCACCAGGACCACCGCGCCGCCAGCCCGTCCTAACTCCGCCGAGAAGGCGTTGGTCAGCACCTGGAACTCCTTGATCGCGCTGATGTTCACGCCCTGGCGGTTCTGGTTTTCCGACGAGTCGTCATTGTTCACGCCGTCGATCTGGAAGGTCGCCGAGCGGCTGCCGGTTCCGCTGAACGACGCGTACGACCCTGTGGAGTTGGTCGGGTTATTCGAGGAGTCAATCCAGGGAGCGTTCTGGAAGCCGGGAATCTGCTCCACCAGGCTGATGAAGTTGCGCCCGGGCAGCGGAGAGTCGGTGATTTGCTTGGCGTCGAGGCCGTGCTTGACTTCTCCGACGTTCGCCTCGATCAGGGGCACTTCACCCGTGACTTCGACGGTCTCGGCAATCGTCGACGGTTTCAGCGTGAAGTCGGAACCAGTGTTCTTGTTGAGTTCCACGAGCACGCTGGTCTTCACCACGGTCTGGAAGCCGGGATGCGCGGCGGTCACCCGATACGTGGCCAGATTCATGAAGCTGAACAGGTAATAGCCCTCGTCGTTGGTCACCGTCTCGCGGGCCGCCTGGGTTTCTTCGTTACGGGCGGTGACCTTGGCGCCGGGGATGGCCGCGCCCGACGAATCCAAAACGCGTCCGCTCAGTGTTCCGGTCACCGTCTGCGCCGCAGCGAGACCGGCGGCCAGAAGCAGAATGACTGCAAGACAAAGCAATTGGCGCATGAACAAACCTCCAAAGTGGTTTGGATCCGGCGGGCACAAGGGTCTGTTGTGAGAATCAAAGAGGGGGTCGTTTTGGTTTCCCACCACCATCGGAATCCAGTGCAGGCATTATAGCCCCTTTTGAACGGCCACGGGCGTGGTGTGTCTTACTTTGGTCATAGCTGAAAGCTGATAGCTGA
>CAYPHP010000772.1:0-2472 GCA_964410045.1 uncultured Acidobacteriota bacterium
TCGAACGCCGGCGCTCGCGGTGGCCCTTTCAATCTCACCTGACCGTGGCGAGCGGAGGTAGTGACTGATGAGCGCGGTAGCTCGGGGCCTGCACGACCGTAGAACGCTGGGATGGACGAACCTTCAGGTCTCCCCACTCGCGATGGGGACGATGCAGTTCGGCTGGTTGGTCTCCGACGTCGAGTCGATGAAGATCCTCGACGCATACGTGGAGGCGGGCGGCAACTTCATCCAGACCGCGAACATGTACGGTGCGGATCAGAACCTCATGTCCTACGAGAAGGGCAAGGCGCACATCGGGGTGACTGAGGATCTCCTGGGCCGTTGGATGCAATCGCGTGGCAATCGTGATCAGCTCGTCGTCGGCACGAAAGTACGAGCACGGGTTTGGGATGGCGCAGACGGCGAGGGACTCGGGCGACGGCAGCCCGGCAACCAGCGCCGCCGTCGATGAACCATTTGGCGTGCGGGTGGACGCGGCCGGAGATCTGTATTTCGCCGACGTTAACAACCGGCGCATACGGAAAGTCAGCTTTGGCGCAGCGCCCTTCCTGGTCGATCCCGCCAGCATCAGCTTCAACGCCCCGGTCACCTCGCGATTGGTCACCGTCGCGAGCGCCACCGCTGGTACGCAGTGGACCACGCAGGCGGCGACGCAGAGCGGCGGCAACTGGCTTTCGGCAACGCCGGCGTCGGGGACGGCGCCGGGCTCATTCCTGGCGACCGCCAACACGTCGTTCCTGGGAGGCGGAACATACACCGGGAGCATCACGGTATCGTCATCGCAAGGCACGCAACTGATTCCCGTGACGCTCAGGGTGCCGACCGTCACGTCGGGAGCCAGTCTTGCCGTCGAGCCTGGCGCTTTGACGTTCGAGACCCTGGCCGGAAGCAATCCGCCATCGCAGTTGCTTACCATCACCGGCGGTTCGATCGCACCTCCGCAGCCGAGCACGGTGAATGGCGGCAACTGGCTATCCGTCACGCAAGGGTCGACGACGGCGCAAGTGAGCGTCAACGTCGCGGGACTTGCGGCGGGCGTCTATTCCGGCCAGATCCTTTTCAACGGGCTGAATGAGCAGGTCACGGTGCGGGTCTCGCTGGTGGTGGTCGCCCCAGCGCCGTCGATTCTGCTCACCCGTCGCGGGCTACTGTTCCAGACCGTTGCGGGGAGCACGACGCAGCAGTCGCAGAGTTTCACCGTGCTCAACGGCGGGTCCGGCACACTGAACGCAACAGCTCAGGCCAGCACCACGTCCGGCGGCAACTGGCTCTCGGTCGGAGGCACTGCGCCGGACTTTTCGGCGACCGTGAACCCGTCGGGTCTGGCGGCCGGACAGTACACAGGACAGATCCGCGTGAGCGCAACGGGCGCGTCGAACACGCCACAGGCGGTCACGGTGATTCTGAACGTGCTGGCGCGAGGCAGCGTCGCGCCGCCAACAGTGCGGCCTTCCGGCCTCTTGCTATCGCCGGGATTTGGCCAGTTCATAACGCTAACGTCCGACGGCAACGTGCAGGTGAACGCGGGAGTTCTGACCCTGGAAGGTGGAAACTGGCTCGACGTCCAGCCGCGCAGCTCTTCCCTACCGCCTGGCGTGCCGCTCATCGTCTCTTCTAGTGGCTCTCTTCCGGCGGGCATCTACCGCGGTTTCGTCACACTGCAATTCAGTGACGGCAGTCCAGCCCAACTGGTGAGCGTCGTGCTCCTGGTTCCAACGACGACCGAGCCTGCGAAAACGCCCACGCCGTTGTTGGCATGTACGCCGCAGAAGCTGGTGACGGCGATGCGGACCCTCAGCGTCAATTTCGTTTCGCCAGTCGGATGGCCCAGCCCCATCGAAGTGCACGTGGCCGACGATTGCGGCAACGCGGTGACCAACGCCACCGTCGTTGCCGGCTTTTCGAGCGGCGATCCGCCGCTCGTCCTCACCAGCCTGCGCAACGGTCTGTACACCGCCACCTGGCAGCCGGTGGTGCAATCCTCGGACGTGACCGTAACCGTGCGCGCCAGCGCAACGGGCCTGACCGCCGGGACCGCCGTGGTGCAAGGACGCGTGAACGGCAATCCCGGCGTGCCGGCGTTGTTCGGCGGCGGTGTCGTACACGCCGCGAGCTACGCTCCGGGCGGCGCGCTGGCCCCCGGAGGAATCGTCTCCGCGTTCGGGCGCGGCTTGGCGGCAGGGGCCTTTGGGGCCACGCGCATACCCCTCGAAACGGCCCTGGGCGGTGTGTCGGTGAACATCGGCGGCATCGATGCGCCGCTGTACTTTTCGAACAGCGGCCAGGTGAACGCTCAAGTTCCATTCGAGATTCCGACCAATACGCGAGTCCAGGCGGTAGCCCGCGCCCGAGACCTTCTGGCGTTGCCGGAAACCATCACGATCTCCGCGGCGCAGCCGGGTTGCTTCACTCTCAATCAGCAAGGCACGGGACAGGGAGCGATCTTGAACACGCAGGGCGTGCTGGTGG
>CAYPHP010000773.1:0-2468 GCA_964410045.1 uncultured Acidobacteriota bacterium
CGATTGCTACATTTGTGTTGATAAGACAACGGTTAGCCTTGAGAGCCTGCCAACAAAGTTGGCAGTCGCCCGGCCCAGCGGACCCTCCGGCAGACGGACTTCGGATACACTGTCTCCGTGTGGACTCATTTGCTGGTCCTGGCGTTGGCTGTTTCGACGGCCGCCGCCAGTGGGCCTTCTAAGCCTCCGAAACCTCAGATCCGGGCGCTGTGGGTAGACGGATTTCATGCCGGTATCCGGACCCCCGAAGAAGTAGACAAGCTGGTGGCTGATGCCAGCGCAGCGCGCCTAAACCTGCTGATCGTGCAGGTCCGCCGGCGCGGGGATTCTTACTACTTGAATTCCCTGGAGCCGCCGGTGGAGGAGCCGCCTTACGATCCGGCGTTCGACGCGCTGGGCGCACTCCTCCAGAAAGCGCACGCTGCCGGACTACGCGTCCACGCCTGGATGAACGTGACGCCGATCTGGCGGGCCAAGCAGGCTCCACCCAAGGATCCACGGCACGCTTTCAACTTGCACGGACCGGCAGCCACAGGTCGCGACAATTGGCTGATGACCTCCGACAAGGGCGACACCGAATTGCCCACGGGCTTTTCATTCGATCCCGGCCATCCCGACGCCGCCCGGCACATCGCCGACACGATGATCAACCTGGTCAAACGGTACCCCGCAGTGGACGGCGTGCACCTGGACTACGTGCGCTACGCCGAGCTGATCGGAACGACCTTAGAAGCGGGCGCGGGCGTCGGCTACAACCCGGTGAGCGTGGAGCGTTTCCAGAAGCGCTTCGGCCTGAAAGAGAAGCCCGCAGCTAACGATGCGCGGTGGTCGGACTGGCGGCGCGAGCAGGTTACCCACCTGGTCCGGCGGATTTATCTGGGAATTAAGGAAGTGAATCCCAACGTCGAGTTGTCGGCGGCGTTGATCCCCTGGGGCGACGGTCCCGCCGACGCAGCCGCTTGGCCGCTGGCGCATCCCTACTGGCGGGTCTTTCAGGACTGGCAAGGCTGGCTGCGTACCGGACTCCTGGATCTGGCCGTGCCCATGAATTACGATCGCCAGGCCGATCCCAAGACGCGGGTCTTCTACGAGAACTGGATTGAGTTTGAGAAGAACAACAAGCACGGGCGGCGCCTGGCCGTGGGTATCGGCGCATATATGAACAGCGCGGACGACAACGTGGTCCAATTGCAGAAGGCGCTGGCCCGGTCGCGGCGCAAGAAGTACGCCGACGGTTTTTCGGTCTATTCCTACGCCAATAACGGCGGACTGCTGGCCCGGCTGCCGGGAGTGTTGAAGGAAGCAGCACCCTATCTTCCGCCGCCACCGCCGCGCGGCGGGCATATTGCCGGAGTCGCTCCGCAAACGGACGCCGCCCCGGTGGACATCGCCCGCAAGGGATTGTTCGGATGGTCCCGGCGCACGCGCGTGCTGACCGACGGCAACGGCTTCTACGGTGCGATCCACCTGAAGCCCGGCCTGTATCGCGTGACCGTACAGGGCCGCTCGCAGCAGACCACGGTGGCGGCGGGCAAGGTTTCCCGTGTCGACTTCTGATTCCACGCTGATTGAAGCCCGCGACCTGGCGCGCCACTATCAGACGCCCGCCACCGTAGTGCGCGCCCTCGACGGCGTCAGCCTGGAAATTCACGCCGGCGAAGTGGTGGCCCTGGTGGGCGCTTCCGGCTCGGGCAAGTCCACGCTGTTGAACCTGCTCGGCGGACTCGATCAGCCCACCGGAGGCGCGCTGTTCTTCCGCGGCCAGAATCTGGCGGGCTTCGATTCACGCTCGCTGGCTGCGTACCGCCGTCACGACGTGGGCATGGTCTTTCAGTCGTTCAATCTGATTCCCCACCGCACGGCGCTGGAGAATGTGATGTTGCCGCTGATCTTTGCAGGTGTCAGCAAAACTGACCGGCGGGATCGCGCCACACAGTTGCTGGCGTCGGTGGGATTGACCGAGCGTCGCCACCATCGTCCCGCCGAACTTTCCGGTGGTGAGCAGCAGCGCGTGGCCATCGCGCGCGCACTCGCCAATTCCCCGACGCTGTTGCTGGCCGACGAGCCTACCGGCAACCTGGATAGCGCCACGACCGCGGAGATCCTGGAGTTGCTCGTGAAGCTGAACCAGGAACAATCGAAGACGCTGGTGTTGATTACCCATGAAGAGCATGTGGCGAGTATGGCCAACCGCCGCATCCGTCTCCGTGACGGCAAGGTCCTGGCGGTGGAAACATGAAGCTCGCCGACATCCTCGAGCTCGGTTGGGACAACTTGCGCCAATCCCGCCTGCGAACGGCCTTGACTACGGTCGGCGTGGCCATCGGTGTGGCCGCGCTGGTGGGCATGGTCTCGGTGGGCGCCGGCCTCCAGGACAATCTCCACGCCCGGCTGCTGAAAGTCGGATTCTTCAAGACGATTCAGGTGTTTCCGCAAAGCGAGTCGCGGATGTCGCGGCAACCGCCGAA
>CAYPHP010000774.1:0-2467 GCA_964410045.1 uncultured Acidobacteriota bacterium
GCCGTGCACCAGTCCGAAGCAAAACGTAATGATCCAGCGCCGGTCAACACTCTTTGCCCCGGCGATGTTTTCGAACGCCATCCACACAATGGACGCGGCGATCAGCGTTTCGATCAGCGGCGGAAACCAGAGCGAGTCGGGACCCAGGTTGTAAGCGGCGGCGATCAGGGTAATCGAATGGGCAACGGTGAATGACGTGACCACCACCAGCAGCGTGCGAAAACGGCGCAGCGGGATCACCAGGCAAAACAGGAACAGCAAGTGGTCGACGCCGTCGAGAATATGCAGGAATCCGGACTTGACGAACAACAGCGCCGCCTGATGCCAGCGCGGATCGAGACGCAGCAGTCCGGGATCGCCGTGGAATTCATAGCCTCGGACTTCCCCGCCCGCGGGCAGGAAACGCAGCACGGTGGCTACTTGCGAGCCCAGCCGCGCGAATCCGGGCCGTATTGAAACGTCGGAGCGGTCCGAACGAATCGGATACTCGAACAGCACGTCGAGCATCGCCTGATTCCAGAATAGGTCGGTGCCGGGCGAAAGACGCGCGCCAGTCACGTGGGCCAAGGCTTCTTCGTAAGATCCAAACGAGCGGTCGGAAATCAGCGACAGCCGAATCTCAGCTACGCGAGGATCGGGCAAGCGGCGGTCCGCTTCATACAACTCGATGGCCCCGGCAATCCACAACATGGCCGTGTCGGGAAGCAAGGGATCGACCTTGGACAGATCGAGGAAGCCCGGCCCGCGCAGAGGAAAATCGACGTCGCGCATCGCCTTCAGCGGCACGCGAATCAGCAGGCGCAGCTTCTGTCCTTCCGGCTTGAGGAACGCCTGCACCGTCACGTCGGCGGGGATGTCGTGAGCCGTCGCGAAGTACGGCGCCAACAGGAACACGGCCAACAGAGCAACGAGCGTGACAAGACCCCTTCTCATGCGTATAGTAAGCCTACATCCGAAGACGGAGGTTGGGAAGGTATGAAGCGAAAGCGGTTTGTCGGCGCGACTGTGCTCGCGCTGGTTGCAGCGCTGGGCGTCGCATCCATCTACTTAGAGAGACGCGCAGTCGTCGAGGCGGCAGGCGTGCAAGCGCCGCGCTTTGAAGTGGACCCGTTCTGGCCCAAGCCCCTGCCCAACCATTGGATCCTGGGCAACGTGATCGGCGTTTCGGTCGACGCGCAGGACCACGTCTGGATCATCCATCGCGGCGCGTCGCTCGAACGCATGGAGACCTACGCGGCAGCAACTCCGCCGGCTGCGGTGTGCTGCGCTCCGGCTCCGCCGGTCTTGGAGTTCGACGCCGCCGGTACCCTTGTCGGGCACTGGGGCGGACCCGGCGAAGGCTACGTTTGGCCGGCGACGAACCACGGCGTGACCGTCGACTACAAAGGCAACGTATGGATCGGCGGCAACGGCCGAGGCGCGGACGCCAACAAGTATCACGACAGCATGGTCCTGAAGTTCACTAAGAGCGGAAAGTTCCTGATGCAGATCGGCAAGCCCAACGGCAGCCAGGGCAGCAACGACATCGAGAATGTCAAAGGTCCGGCCAAGATGTTTGTCGACAAGGCCACCGATGAGATCTACGTCGCGGACGGCTACGGCAACAAGCGGGTGCGCGTGTTCGACGCCGAGACCGGCAAATACCAGCGGCAGTGGGGCGCGTACGGCAAAAAGCCCGACGACGCCAACCTGGGCCCCTACAATCCGGATGCTCCTCCCGCGCAGCAGTTCCGCAGCCCGGTCCATTGCGCCGACCTGTCCAACGACGGCCTGCTGTATGTGTGCGACCGGCCCAACGATCGCATCCAGGTCTTCAAGAAAGACGGCACCTTCGTCAAGGAACAGTTTGTCGCCAAGGAAACGCGGGGCGACGGATCGGTGTGGGATATCGCGTTCTCGAAAGATCCTCAGCAGAAGTACATCTACCTGGCGGACGGGGCCAACGAGAGAGTCTACGTGATCCTGCGCGAAACGCTCGAAGTGCTCACCCACTTCGGCGACGGCGGGCGCCAGCCCGGTCAGTTCTACGCCGTGCACAGCATCGCCACTGATTCCAAGGGCAATATCTACACCACGGAAACTTACCGCGGACAGCGTGTCCAGAAGTTCGCATACAAAGGCCTGGCGCCGGTCACCAAGAAAGACCAAGGCGTCGTGTGGCCGACGAAGAGGTAACCGCCGATGAACGCCGATAAGCGCAAATACGGGCTGATGATTGTCGTGATGCTCGCGGGTAGCATGCTTGGAGCACAGCCGAATCCCTATCGCACCGTCGAGAACTTTTTCAAGATGCCCGAAGGCCGGACCTGGGGATCCACGAGCGCGATCGAGGTCGACAAGCAGGGCAACATCTGGGTCGGCGAGCGCTGCGGAGCCAACTCCTGCGCCGGCAAGAACGACGCGCCGATCCTCAAGTTCGATCCCTCCGGCAAACTCCTGAAGAGTTTTGGCGAAGGAATGATCCTAT
>CAYPHP010000775.1:0-380 GCA_964410045.1 uncultured Acidobacteriota bacterium
GGGCCGGCAACTCCCTCCGCACGAGTAAACGTCATGAAGTGGCCATAATAACCGACCGGCGGAACGTCTGGCCGAAGTGTCTGGCATATGACGAACATTCGTCGTCAAACCGTTCGACAGCCAGCGGTGTCAACCGTTTCGTTCTCAACGTGTTTGGAATGGCGAACAGCGTGCTCCCATGCCGAGAGGATTTGAAGCTGCGAAGCGACCTGGGAAGTCGAATTCAACTGACGGAAGAAAGTGCAGTCGAGAGGTGAAATATGAACACGCACTTCCAAGATAGGTGTGGGATGCAGTCGGGGAGTAGGACGCACATGAGAGACATCGTTGCCGGCAATTTCGCCCCTTACCAGTGGCAGACATGGCCACCTCACTTCATC
>CAYPHP010000775.1:390-1538 GCA_964410045.1 uncultured Acidobacteriota bacterium
GGTCGACTGGAACATCAATAAGAGCCTCCGCCTTTCCGAGATCACGGAGTTCTTGGCGGGACAATCTGAACGCGACCATTTTCCCTGACCGCGTAGTCGGCTCACTTTCAACAATGACCCGCTACCGGCACCAACCGTTTTGGCGTGCTGGTGCTGAGCTTCAATACCAGCAGCAGCGCGGTCAGTTGGCGGTTAGAACCGAGAATCGCGGCGGCTAGCGGGTGTTCTGTTAAGTCACTGATCGACACGAAGTGGGCTGGCCCGGCCAAGCGATACATCGAACCAGAGATTCGACCATCCGAACGTCGGGCCGTTTCGGAGCTACGGATTTTGCCGAAGTGGTTTTAAACTCAGCAGTCTACAGAGTCTTGGTCCGCGCATGGCCAATCCTGTTTCTTGTAGTGTAGCTCTCGGGGAGCCAATTGTTCATCGTCAGGCGATGGAGACCGCGTTCTTTCCATGCCGCCCGGGAGGTGCGCTCCACATCGCCCCTGATTACGTTTCCGAAACGTTTCAGCCGGGCACTGAGCAAGGCGGACATGATGGAGCGGACCGGAGCATGCGGTACCTGGCGTGGCGCTGGGACCGGATCCGTCCGATCACACCGGCAGAGCCGAGCTCGCGCCGTAGGAGGGCAGGCAGGGGGTTCTGGAAGTGAGCCTCAGAGATCACACGGCCGCGCGGTTTCAAGCAGTTGAGGCGTTGCTGGACGACCCCCGTCGCGGATTCGAACTGCCCGACCCTACCGGAGTACTCTTGGAAGTGAGGAGGTGCCGTGAGACGAAGGGATTTTCTGGCGGGAGTGGCGCTAGTGAATCTTGGTCGTGCGTGGGGTTCCTCCCCGCCGATCGAGAGGGACGAACTGGTGGACATCGGCGGCCGGCGGCTCCACGCCCGGATCTGGGGGAGACCCTGTGGTCGTGATCGATGTCGGACTCGCGGATCCCATCGAGGTGTGGACGTCGGTGATCAGCCGGCTTGCAGTACAAACCCGCGTCTGTGCATACGAACGCGCCGGATACGGCAAGAGCGATGGCGGGCCGCTTCCCCGCTCGGCCCGCGCCGTGACCGGCGACTTGCGCCTGCTGCTGCAAAAACTCTCTCTGCAGGCGCCCTTCGTCCTGATCGGCCACTCCCTCGGCGCGGCG
>CAYPHP010000775.1:1548-2464 GCA_964410045.1 uncultured Acidobacteriota bacterium
CTTGCTGGACCCGCCGCCACGGGACTTCATTTCTGGGGGACGCTTCCCCGGGCTGTTGAAGATGGCGGCGCAGCAAACTGCGGAGTTACAGCGCATGGCGAAGGAGGCCAGAAGCGAGAACGCGTCGAGCAAGGCGTTGTTCTTGGAAAGCGTCGCCTCGGAACATGAGGCGCTGTTCGGCAATACAGCAGCTCAAGTTGAACGCATTCAGACCCTGGGGCAAATGCCATTGACCGTGATGGCGTCCGAAGTCCCCAATCCGGCGTTTGGACCGGATGCGGAGGCCTTTCAACAGTTCTGGATTGAATCCAACCGCCAAGTGGCGGCTTTGTCTCGACGAGGGAAATTCGTGCTGGCTACCAAGAGCACACACCATATGCAGCGGGACGCGCCGGACTTGGTGACGCGGGAAGCCCTGGAGTTGGTGTCTGCATGCCGAAGCAGGGCGGCAACGGCCCGGTGAATCGGCAGCAAGCGAATAGCGATCTGATCGCCGCCGGGGGCTGATCACCAGAATTCTAAACGCATCCACGATGAGGAGCGATTCGCTTTCCAATGTTTTCCGTTGCGCTACTTCATCAGATGCATCTTCATGAACTTGACGTAGACATCGAAATCCGCGGGCACCGTGCTGTGTCCGCCATCGTGCATCAGATAGCCGAGATCATGGAGAATGGCCTCACCGGGTGCCGGGAACTTGGTTGTTTCGAGTCCCCTCTTGCCCAGGAGCTTGTAGACGGGTTCGGCTGCGACCGCGGCCAGGAACTCACCGTAAGGGTCGGACCACTTGTCGGTGTTGCCGAGCCGCGATACGCCGTGGATCGCGACGCGCCTGGCGTCCACGTCCTTATCCGTTTCGAAATAGTCGAGGGCACGGCTAGCGCCCCATGCCCAAGTGGCAATCGCTCCCCATTCG
>CAYPHP010000776.1:0-2462 GCA_964410045.1 uncultured Acidobacteriota bacterium
ACCTGAACCAGTCTGGGCAACCCGGGCAGGATTCCGCGAGAGCGGTCCACGATCACCAAGCGGTCCCCGAGATTCTTTGTGGTCACGAACAGCGTGGTGCGCCAGCTCTCAATCGGCAGGTTCAGCGAAGCGTTCCAGATGGCGTTGCCGGAGAGCGCGCCGCGCTGGCCGTCCGCGGTTCCGCCGCGAACGTTCAGATCATCGCCGAACTGAAACCCAGTGTAAACGCACTCGACCATGGCGTTCACTCCTGAGGCGTGCGCGTAGACGATGCTGGACGTCAGCAAGTGTTCCGGTGCGTACGGCAAGCGGTTGCCGGTAATCGTGACGTTCCCAAAGCCGGGGACGGCGCTCAAGCGCGCGCTGCGGTACTGCGCCACGGGGAGCCAGGTGTAAGCCGACCGCAACGTCACGGAATGCCGCGAGGGCAGCAATCCACGCAGCGCCACTTTGCCGGAGAACTCGCCGCCCTGGTGCAACGTCTTTCCGGCGTTGGTCAGGCCTGCGCCCAGGCCGCCCGCCACGCTGGCGGGAACAACCTGGTTGTCAAAATCCATGCGGAAGAACGTGGCTTCCAGTTGCATGTCGCGCGCCGGCCGGGAGCGGACGCCTAATTCGAAATTCCAGCTCAGTTCGGGATCCAGCTCGATGCTGGCGCCGGTGTTGTTGTTGATCACGTCCTCGACACGCGGCGGCGCGAAGCCGCGATGGATGCCGGAGAAGACGGTCAAGCGATCGCCGCGGCTGTAGGCAGCGCCGAACCCCGGAATCAGGTGAGTGAGTTGCCTGCGGCCGGAGATTCCCAGTCCCGCGCCGGCCAGAAAGTTGGTCCGGTGGTAGCGCATGTGCTCCCAGCGCAGGCCGGGTGTAAAACTCCAACCGCCGGCCACGAAGCGATTCTGCAGGAAGCCGGAAACGGCGCGGGCGGTCCGCTCATTGTCTTCCACCAGCATTCCGTCGCGGGAAGTGGGCAACGGACCGTTCTTCTGCAGCCGGACCTGATCCTCCGAGTGAAACCGGACCCCGAAATCGGATTCGTTCTGCATTCCGAACAGCCCGTGCGTGAGGCGGACCTTGGGTTCGATTCCCCAGGTGTAGAACGAGCGCAAACGCCCTTCGTTCCCGCAGGTGGAGTTCAGATTGGCCATGCCGGCGCACAGCATGTCGGCGCTGTCGTTAGGACGCTGGCTGGAGTTGCTGGACTGCCGCCACCAATCGCGCTGAAACACCGAAGCGTAAGCGCTGGTATTCACGATCGCCCGCGAGTACGGAGCCCAACTGTGGGTCAGCGACGCGCCGTAGCGGTTGATGTGGAAATAATCGTTGCGGAAGGGATTGCCGCGGGGATTGGCTTCGAACTCCGCCTGGCGCAATCCGGAGTAAGTAATGTTGGAGTCCTCCCGATAGTAATTGAAGCGCGCTCCCAAGGTCTGGCGCGCGGTCAGCGTGGTCAGGAGCTTGGCATTAGCATCCGAAAGTCCGTGCCGGAGATTCTCGCGCGCCCCAGCGCCCTGTTTGCGCATGACGTCGAACAGCAGACCGGTCCTTCCGAGTGTCGCGCCGTAACGGGCATGGCCGTTCAGATAGTCGCGATTGCCTCCCATCAGCAGGATCGAACCGCCGGGATTCTCTGGGGCGGGAGGCGTGATGTAGTTCACCACTCCGCCCACGGTCATCGGGCCATAGAGGATCTGTCCCGCGCCCTTCACCACTTCCACCGACTCGAAGCGGTAGATGGGCGGATGGTAGTAGGAGGCTTTGTCGCCGTAAGGCGCATAGGAAAGCGGAATGCCGTCTTCCAGAAGGAGAACCTTGCTGGAGCGGGTCGGCATCAGTCCGCGGATCCCGATGTTGGGCCGCAAGCCGAAGCCCTCCTCGGCACGGGTGAAGACGCCGGGGATTTTTCGCAGCGCTTCGTCGGTGGTGAAGACCCGGCTCTCGGCCAGCGTGGCCGCGTCCAGAATCGCAGCCGAGCCGGGCAGACGGCTCAATGCTTCCGGCGTACCCACCACTTGGCCGGCGGTGACGCGGATTTCCTGAACCATTGTCGCCGGCTCCAGGCGCAGTTCGACGGCCGCGGATTCGCGCCGAAGGTCAACGTCGGTCTTTCGGATTCCAATGCCCGGCGCTGCGGCGGTCAGTTCGTAGAGCCCGCGGGCCAGGCTGTCAAACTGGAAGCGCCCTTCGCTGTCCGTTTCTGTGGACCACTGCGCGCCGCTCGAAACCAAGCGCAGACCCACGCTGCCGCCTGACACGACGGCTCCCGAGGCGTCCCACAGCCTGCCGCGCAAGTTTAGCGCCGGGGATTGCGCATGGGAAATGGGAATGATCGCCGCTACAAAAAGGATGATTGCTGACCACGATGCCCTGGCCACGGTTCCTGCTCCAAGATCCCTGGCCGGCGGTGTAAGAAGAAAAGATGAAAGCCGCCGGCCCTCCGGGTTGTCGATCCCGGGACGCCT
>CAYPHP010000777.1:0-2459 GCA_964410045.1 uncultured Acidobacteriota bacterium
CATGGCGACCTCCGTGGCCACGCCGCTGGAGAAGCAGTTCTCCACCATCGCCGGTATCGACAACATGACCTCCGTGAACACGCTGGGGAGCACCAACATCACCCTGCAGTTCTCGCTCGACCGCAACATCGATGCGGCCGCCCAGGACGTACAGGCAGCCATCGCCAAAACGGTCCGCGACCTCCCAGCGGACATGCCCGCCCCGCCGTCGTACCAGAAGGTCAATCCCGCCGACCAACCGGTGCTCTACATCGCCATGAGCTCGCCCACGCTGCAGCTCTCAGAGGTGAATGAGTACGCGGAGACGGTCCTGGTGCAACGCATCTCTACGGTCAGCGGCGTGGCCGCAGTGCAGGTCTATGGCGGCCAGAAATACGCGGTCCGCTTGCAATTGGACCCGCGCGCCATGGCCACCCGCAAGATCGGCATCGACGAGGTGAGCCAGGCCATTCGCCAGGGCAACGTGAACCTGCCCACGGGCACACTTTTCGGGCAGCATCGCGCTTACACCATCCTGGCGAGCGGTCAACTCAAGAATGCTGCGGAGTTCGGTCCCCTCATCGTCGCGTATCGTAACGGGGCGCCGGTCCGCCTCGATGAGTTGGGCACCGTGACCGACAGCGTGGAGAACAACCGCGTCGCCACCTGGTTCACGAGCGATCGCGCCATCGTGCTCGCTGTGCAGCGCCAGCCCGGCACCAACACCGTGGAGGTGGTCGACAGCGTAAAGAAGCAGATCGACGCTATGCGTGGCCAGGTCCCGGCCTCCATCTCTCTGGATATCCTCTTTGACCGCTCCACGTCGATCCGCGATTCGGTCAACGAGGTCAAGTTCACACTGATCCTCTCCATCGCCCTGGTGGTGATGGTCATCTTCCTGTTCCTGCGCAATCTTTCCGCCACCATCATCCCCAGCCTGGCGCTGCCGATGTCCATCGTTGGCACCTTCTCGGTGATGTACCTGCTGGGCTTCAGTGTGGACAACCTCTCGCTCATGGCGCTCACCCTTTCGGTGGGCTTCGTTGTGGACGACGCCATCGTCATGCTCGAGAACATCGTCCGCCACATGGAAATGGGCAAAAAGCCCTACCGCGCGGCCATCGACGGCGCCCGGGAGATCGGCTTCACCATCCTGTCCATGACCATCTCGCTGGCCGCGGTATTCATCCCGGTCATCTTCATGAGCGGCATCATCGGACGGCTGTTGAACGAATTCGCCATCACCATCGGCGTCGCCATCCTGGTCTCCGGCTTCGTCTCCCTCACCCTCACACCCATGCTGTGCTCCCGCTTCCTGCGCCACACCGCCCGTGAGGAGCACGGCCGTTTCTACCAGGCCACCGAGCGCGGCTTTGACTGGATGCGCAACACCTACGAGTCCACCTTGCGCACGGTGCTGCAGCACAAGCTGGCGACCGTTTGGGTCTCCGTCTTCGTCCTGGGCCTGACTTTCGTCCTGTTCTCCGGCACGCCGGCTTTTGTCACCCGGATGCTCCCCAAGGGCACGCCCAAGGTCGTCACCGAAGGCATTCCCAAGGGCTTTCTTCCCATTGAAGACACGGGCATCATCCGCGTCACCACTGAAGCCCAGCAGGGCGTCTCGTTCGAGCAGATGGTGGAGAAGCATCAGCAACTGGCGGCCATCATCGGCTCTCATCCCGCCGTGGCCAAGTTCATGAACAGCGTGGGCGGTGGCGGCGGCCCCAGCGCCGGGAACAACGGCCGCTTCCTCATCCGCCTGAAGCCCATGCACGAGCGCGGAAGCTGGAAGGACCCCAACCGCCGCGGCCTGACTATCGAAGAGCTTGTACAGGAACTGCGCCCGCGCCTCGCCACGGTGACGGGCATCAATTCGTTCCCGCAACTGCCGGTGTCCATCAACCTGGGCGGTCGCCAGTCCAAGGCGCTCTACCAGTACACACTGCAGTCACCGGATACCGATGAACTCTATGCGGCGGCTCCCCAGCTGGAGGCCAATCTGCGCGCGCTGCCGGAACTGCAGGACGTGACCACCGACCTGCAGATCAACAATCCGCAGATCAACGTCGAGATCGACCGCGACAAGGCGGCCGCGCTGGGTGTCACCAGCTTCCAGATCGAGGACGCACTCTACTCCGCCTACGGTTCACGCCAGGTCACGACCATTTACACCCCCACGAATCAGTACCGCGTGGTGATGGAGCTCCAACCGCAGTATCAGCGTGACCCTACCGCGCTGGCGATGCTTTACATCCGGTCTTCGAAGAACGAATTGATCCCCCTCAGCGCCGTCGCCAAGCTGACCCGCAACGTAGGCCCGCTCACCGTCTCGCACCAGGGACAGACCCCGGCCGTGACCATCAGCTTCAACCTGCGCCCAGGTGTAGCGCTAAGCCAGGCCACCGCCCTGGTGAACGATGTCGCGCGCAAGACGCTGCCTTCCACCGTCTCCACCAGCTTCCAGGGCACGGCCCAGGCAT
>CAYPHP010000778.1:0-2448 GCA_964410045.1 uncultured Acidobacteriota bacterium
ATGAACTCCAAATCCATCCGCACTCTTATCTGCATTTCCGGGCTCGTGCTGCTGGCGGCGATCGGCGCGCAGGCCCGGGTGAAAACTGGTTTAGACATCCTGGTCGAACAGAAGTTCGCTCCACTCGCGGGCAAGCGCGTCGGCGTGATCACCAACCACAGCGGGATCACCTATGACCGCAAGCATTTGATTGACCTGCTGCTGGCTGCGCCCAACGTCAAGCTGGCCGCCATCTACGTGGGAGAACATGGCCTGTCCGGCGCGTTGGCGGCGGGCGCTGAAATCGTTTCGGAGAAACATCCCAGCGGCGTGCCCATCATCAGTCTCTACGGGCGCCAGGAAGGCAACCGGCCAACCCTGGAGATGCTCAAGGGCGTCGACGCGCTGGTCTACGACATGCAGGACGTTGGCGTGCGTTTCTACACCTACGTCACCATGATGTACTACACCATGGAGATCGCCGCCAAGGCCAAGATCCCCTACTACGTGCTGGACCGTCCCAACCCCATCGGCGGGACCGCGGAGGGTCCGATGCTCGACGCCAAGAACATCTCGTTTGTCGGCTATATGCGCGTGCCTACACGCCCCGGCATGACCGTGGGCGAGCTGGCACGCATGTTCAACGCCGAGCACAAAGTCGGCGCGGACCTGCACGTGATCGAGATGCAGGGCTGGAAGCGCTCCATGTACATGGACGAAACCGGCCTGGAATGGGTGAACCCGTCGCCCAACATCCGCCGCCTGACGGCCGCGATCCTCTACCCGGGCACGTGCTTCGTCGAAGGACGCGAGGTTTCCGTCGGCCGCGGCACGGATACTCCGTTCGAGTGGTTCGGCGCTCCCTGGCTCGACGGCTACAAGGTGGCCGACCATTTGAATGGCCTGAAGATCCCCGGAGTGCGCTTCGTAGCCCGGCGCATGAAGCCGGCCGAGTCGGCCTACAAGGGTCAGGAGAGCGATGGCGTCGACGTAATCGTGATGGACCGCGACAAACTCCAGACCGACCTGATGGGTCTGGAAATCTCCGCGGCCATCATGAAGTTCCATCCCGGAAAGTTCGAGCCGCGCATCCGACTGCTGGGCAGTGACGACGCGGCGGCCCGGCTGAAGCGCGGCGAAACCGGCGCGCAGATTGTCCAGTCGTATCAGGCGGACATCAAGGCATTCCGGCAGTTGCGCGAGAAGTACTTGCTGTACAAGTAGCCGAGCCCTTCCGGCTCTGTGTCCTCTGTGGCTCTGTGGCTGATCGCGTTTGTGGTGGTCAGGCTCAATGAGGAAGACGCACATCCTGCTGCTGGCGGGGTTTCTCGTCCTCGCGCTTTTTGGCGTGGGCGGAATTCTCCTCTGGTACGCCCTGGGAAAGCCGCTCTACCAGCCGGGCATGGTCCGGGCGATGACCAACCTGTCGCCGCCCGCGCAGGCGCCGGGCGACGGCCCGTGGACCGTCGAGCCGAACATCGAGATCGCGCACTTCTCCCAGGGCGCGGGCCGCAACGTCCTGGTGATTCACGGCGGGCCGGGATTTCCCATGCACTCGCCGCTGCCGGGATTCGAACCGCTGGCGGAGCGATACCGTTTCCACTTCTACGATCAGCGCGGCTGCGGGCGGTCGACCCGGCCCGTCGACCGCTTCGCTTCATCGAACTTCTTCGACAACGTCAAGACGCTGGACAAGTCGCTCGGGTTGGGCGCCCAAGTCGCCGACATCGAGCGCATTCGCAGAATCCTGGGCGAGGAGAAGCTGATCATCGTCGGCCACTCCTTCGGAGCATTTCTGGCCACGTTGTACGCCGCGGAATTTCCCGAGCGCGTCCAGGCCATGATCCTGGTGGGTCCGGCGGACCTGCTGCTGTTTCCGCCAACTAGGGATTTCTTCGCGGAGATCCGCGCGCTGCTGCCGGAAAACCAGAGAGCCGCCTATGCGGATTTTCTGAAACGCTACATGGACTTCGGCGACCTCTTCACCAAGTCCGACGGCGAGCTTCGCGCGCTGAGCGCGGAGTTCATGAAGTACTACGCCTTGGCCAGCGAGGCCAAGAAAGCGCCGGTGCCGCCGCCCGAGTTGTTCGGCGACAACGGAGGCTGGATGGTCTTCGGCATGTACCTGAGCATGGGCCGCCGCCACGACTACCGGCCGGCGGTGCGCGCGGTCCAGGCGCCGGTGCTGGTGGTCCACGGCGAGAACGACTTGCAGCCCGAAGCGTCCAGCCGAGCGGTGGCCTCTGCATTCGTCCGTTCCCAGGTGGCGGTCATGCGCAATACCGGACACTTCCCGTTTTACGATCAGCCGGCGGAGTTTGCCGCGGTGGCCGGGAAGTTTCTGGAGGAGCTGCCAAGGTGAAAACGCCGAAAATCTACCTCGTTGATTCCTGAAGGTTTATCGAAAAGCAGCAGCCAGGGAAAATCTCCTGGTTCGCCTGCTCCGACCTCGTGAATTCAACGACTTAA
>CAYPHP010000779.1:0-2445 GCA_964410045.1 uncultured Acidobacteriota bacterium
CGGACCACGACCACCTGCTTACCCGCAATGTCCTCCAGGGAGCGGATCCGGCTGCCCCGCTTGACAAGGAGCTGTGTGCCCGCGATGAAGATGATCGGTGAGAACGCAACCCGCTGTCGCCGAGCCGCCGTGCTTGTCGTGGCGCCACATTCGAGATCGATCCGACCGTCGACGACCTGCTCGATGCGGTCGGCCGGTGTCACGGGCCGGTACTCGACGCGCACCTGCTTCTGGCCGATTGCGTCAGCGATGTCTTCGACGACCGCCTGGCACAGATCGATCGAATAACCGTAGGGCTGGCCGCTCGCACCGCGGAAGGAAAAGGGGACAGCGCCTTCGCGGAAGCCGATACGCACCAGGCGATGTTCCCGGACGCGCTTAAGCACTCCCGACAGCTGATGCGCCTCGCCGTCGACGGAGAACTGGGCTTGCGCTCCCGTCGCCGTGAGCAGGCAGAGCGCGAGGAGGGCGGTGATCCAGCCGCCGGAGTGCCTCATCTGTGCAGCCCGTCCCGACTTCATCGAACGCCTCGTGTCCATTGGCCTTCAGCCGGACATCGTCTGCGCCGGCTTGTTGCTTGCGGGGGACTCGTCCAACGGTGGGCCAAGCTGCCCCTCCCACTTCGCGACGACCGACGTCGCAATGCTGTTGCCGATGACGTTGGTCGCCGTGCGACCCATGTCGAGGAACTGGTCGATGCCCATGATCAGCAGCAGGCCCGCCTCGGGCAGCCCAAAGGTGGGCAGCACCGCCGCGACCACGACGAGCGAGGCGCGCGGAACCCCGGCGACGCCTTTGCTGCTGACCATCATCACCAGCAGTAGAGTCAGCTGCTGGCCCAGGGACATTTCAATGCCGTAGGCCTGCGCGATGAAAAGCGCCGCGAACGACTGGTACACCATCGAGCCGTCCAGGTTGAAGGAGTAGCCGAGCGGCAGCACGAACGAGGTCACGCGGTCATTCACGCCGAATCGATGCAGCTTTTCCATCAGCTTCGGGTAGGCCGCTTCGCTGCTGGCCGTCGTGAAGGCCACGAGCAGGGGTTCCTTGACCAGTCCCATCAGGTGGAACACGCGCGGCCCGAGGAATGCGAACCCCGCGCCGATCAGCAGCACCCACCGCACAACCAGCGCCGCGTAAAACGAGCCGATGAACTTGCCGTAGGTCACGAGGATGCCGAGCCCCTGCACGGTGATCGCGGCCGCGACGGCGCCGAACACGCCGGCCGGTGCGAACCACATGACGAAGTCGGTGACCTTCAGCATCACCGGCACGAGTTCGCTGATGAACGACGTCACGGTCTTTGCAGGTTCGGTCTTCAGCGATGCGATCGCAAATCCGAAGAAGCACGAGAACACGAGGATCTGAAGGATCTCGTTGGTCGCCATCGCCTGGAAAAAACTCGCCGGAAACACGTGCGTGATGAACTCGCGCAGGCCGAGCCCACCGGTCTTCAGGTTGGTCGCCATGTCCTTTTCGGGCAGTGGCAACCCGAGGTCCAGTCCCGGGTGGAACAGGTTGGCGAAGAACATGCCGAGCAATAAAGAAATCAGCGAGGCCGTGATGAACCACAGCAGCGCCTTGCCGCCGATGCGGCCGACCGCCTTGGCATCGCCCATGCCGGTGATGCCCGCCACTACCGTGGCGAACACCAGCGGCGCGATGATCATCTTGATCAGGCGAAGAAAGACATCCGAGAGAATCGAAAAATAGCCGGCGACCGACGCTGCCGTCGCCGCATCGGGCGTGAACTCGTGCGCCGCCCAGCCGGCGACGACGCCGGCCAGTGCGGCCACGAGGATCCACGTGGCGAGCCGGGAGCCCTTGTGCGCTCCTCCGTGCGCGGCTCCGGCCGTCGGCGCTGTCAGAACATCACCTTCGCCAGGAAGAGACCCGTGATCACGGCCGTCGCCGTGGCAACGATGCCCGGGATCATGAACGAATGGTTCAGCACGTACTTGCCGATCTTCGTCGTGCCCGACAGGTCGAAGTTGATCGCCGCGATCAGCGAACCGTAGGTCGGGATGAAGAAGTAGCCGTTCACCGACGGGAACATGGCGATCAGGAACTGCGGCGGGATGCCGAGCGCCATGCCGAGCGGCATCAGCGCGCGAGTCGTCGCCGCCTGGCTATACAGCAGCACCGAGGCGAAGAACAGCCCGAACGCGAAGGTCCACGGCGCCGCCTTGGCCATGTCGCCGATGGCCGGCACGATCACCTTCTGGTTGGCGGCGATGAAGCTGTCGCCCAGCCATGCCAGGCCGAAGATTCCGATCACCGCCACGACGCCGGCACGCAGGGTGGCGGTCTTGGGCACATCGTCGACGGGGATCTTCGTGACGAGCAGCATGATCGCGGCCACCGACAGCATGATGATCTCGATCGTGATGGGCATCGCCAGCGGATCCTTGGCTCCCGGCAGCTTGCGCAGCTCGGCGGTGGCGG
>CAYPHP010000780.1:0-2442 GCA_964410045.1 uncultured Acidobacteriota bacterium
GCCGCATGCGGTGGCAAGCCACCGCACTCCAAGAACTACAACTTGTAGTTCATTCCCATCGCGGCGTGCGCCATCTCGATGGTTTCACGCCCTAGACGTTGGGCGTGCTCGCGTCCGGCGGCGAGCATCTCGCGAACAAACTCCGGCTTCGCGGCGTACTTCGCGCGACGCTCGCGCATCGGATCGAGGAATCGGTTGATCGCCGCGGCGAGTTTGCGCTTCACTTCCACGTCGCCGACCTTGCCCGCGCGATAGCGCTCCTTCAGTTCCTCCACCTCGGCCTTGTTGTCGTTGAAGGCGTCGTGATAGGCGAACGTGGGATTGCCTTCCACGTGCCCCGGATCGGTAGCCCGCAGACGCGTGGGATCGGTGTACATGGCCATCACCCGGCGCTCGACCTCCGCAGGCGGGTCGGAGAGATAGATGCAATTGTCGAGCGACTTCGACATCTTGTCCTGGCCGTCGGTGCCCACCAGCGTGGGGACCTCGCCGATCAGCGCGGCGGCTTCCGGAAACACCGGCGCGTAGAGCGAGTTGAAGCGGCGGGCGATTTCGCGGGTCAGCTCGATGTGCGACTCCTGGTCTTTGCCCACCGGAACCAGCTCGGCGCGGACGATCAAAATGTCCGCCGACTGCAGCACCGGATAGCCGAGCAGCCCCAGCGATGCATCGTTCATCTTGGCCACGCGCAGCATGTCCTTGAGAGTGGGAATCCGCTCCAGGCGCGGCACCTGAGTGATCATGGAGAACAGCAGCGTCAGCACCGCGGTCTCCGGCAACTGCGACTGGATGTAGACGTGGCTGACTTCCGGGTCGATGCCCACGGACAAGTAATCGAGAGCGATGTCGCGGATGCGTTCCTCGAGTTGCGGCGTCTCCTCGGGCTTGGTGGTCAGGGTGTGGTAGTCGGCGATGAGCACGCATAGCTCCCAATCGCGCTGCAGGTTCACGCGATTGGCCAGGCTGCCTACGTAATGCCCCAGATGCAGTTTCCCGGTGGGGCGGTCGCCGGTCAGGATGCGCTTTTTGGCCATGTGGAAACGGTGAGTATATCATTGCGGTCAGGGAGCATCTCGCGATGGACGTCAGCGTTCAGTCCTACTCCGGCTATCGCGCCGAGGAGCGGCCGCGGAGTTTCACGCTCAACGGACACCCCTACGAAGTCCGCGAGATCATGGATCGCTGGTTCGGTCCGGACCATTCCTACTTCAAGGTCCGCGCGGATGACGGCAACACGTACTTGCTGAGGTACGACATCGCGGCCGAGGTCTGGACGCTGGAAGTGATGGTAAAATAAGAAGTCCACGCGGAAGTGGCGGAACGGCAGACGCAGTGGACTCAAAATCCACCGCTCCAAAAGAGCGTGAGGGTTCGAATCCCTCCTTCCGCACCATCTGGCTTCATGGATCGAAGGACGTTCCTTAAGATCGCCGGCTTGGCTCCTTACGCAACTCAGGCCGCGCCGCGCCGACGCACAGCCGTCTCCATTCAGGCCGACCGGTTCTTCATCAACGGCAGGCCGACTTATCCCGGCCGGATCTACCAGGGGATGAAGATCGAAGGTCTGCTGATGAACATTCGCGCCGTGCAAGGGATCTTCGACGATCTGAATCCCGAGACTCGCGGAAAATGGGCGTATCCCGACACCGGAACGTGGGACCCCGACCGCAACACTCGGGAGTTCATCGCCGCGATGCCCGAATGGCGCAAGCACGGGTTGCTGGCTTTCACCGTCAACCTGCAAGGTGGAAGTCCCGAAGGCTACTCCCGAACTCAGCCGTGGGAGAACACGGCCATCGATCCCGACGGCAACCTGCGCCCCACCTACTTGAACCGACTGGCCAGGATCTTGGACCGTGCCGATGAGCTGGGCATGGTCGTGATCGTCGGCTACTTCTACTTCGGACAGGACCAGCGCGTGCGGGATGAAGCAGCCGTGAAGCGGGCCGTCGGCAACGCCACCCGCTGGCTTCTCGACCGCGATTACCGCAACGTCCTGGTGGAGATCAACAACGAAACAGACGTGCGGGCGTACGACCACGAGATCCTGAAGCCGCCGCGGGTGCATGAGCTAATCGACCTGGCCAAGAGCATGCACAAAGGCGGCCGGCGCCTGCTGGTGGGCACGAGCTACGGCGGCGGGACGCCGGCAACGCCCAACGTGATCCAGGCGTCGGACTTCCTCCTGTTGCACGGCAACGGTCCCGACAATCCGGATCGAATCCGGAAGATGATCCAGACCACACGCAGCGCCGCGGGCTACCGGCCGATGCCCGTTCTGATCAACGAGGACGACCACTTCCGCTTCGACGAGCCCGACAACCACATGATGGCGGCTCTCGGCCTGTACGTTTCCTGGGGGTACTTCGATCCCGGCAAGAGTGATTACGCCGACGGATTCCAGTGTCCGCCGGTCAACTGGGGCATCAACACTCCGCGCAA
>CAYPHP010000781.1:0-2440 GCA_964410045.1 uncultured Acidobacteriota bacterium
CTCGTCGAACTGCGGCGACATTAACCGCCGTCATCTTTGGCGCGTGGCCGCCGCGGGCGGTACTCCGGTGGCGGTCACGTCCGGCAAAGGCGCGGAGTGGAGTCCGCAAGTGCTGGCCGACGGGCAGACCGTGGTGTTCCTGGCGTCCTCGGCGCGGCGTCCGGCGAGCGTGGCGTCGGTATCGGCGCAAGGCGGCGCGATGCGCTGGTTGACCCAGGAGCCGGAAGGTTTTCCGTCACGCCAGCTCGTTGAGCCGCAGGAAGTCACCTTCAAGGCCGCTGACGGCTGGGAGATTCACGGGCAATTGTTCGCTCCGTCGGGAAGCGGCAGGCGTCCGGCGGCGATCTTCGTGCATGGCGGTCCGCCGCGCCAGATGCTGCCAGTCTGGCATTACCTGTACTACTACCACGGCACTTACGCGATGAATCAGTACCTGGCCTCGCGCGGATTCGTGGTGCTGAGCGTAAACTTCCGCAGCGGGATCGGCTACGGGCGCCATTTCCGTCTGGCGCCGAAGCGCGGTCCGCGCGGCGCGTCGGAGTATCAGGACGTGGTGGCCGGCGCGGAGTATCTGAAGTCGCGAACCGACGTCGACGGCGCGCGCATCGGAATCTGGGGCGGATCGTACGGCGGCTATCTCACGGCCATGGCGCTGGCGCGCAACTCCGAGTTGTTCGCCGCGGGCGTGGATCTGCATGGCGTTCACGACTGGTCGCGTCTGCGCAACTTCGGCGAACTGCCCGAGGGCGCCGAGAAGCTGGCCCGGGAGTCTTCGCACATCGCGTCGGTCGCCACGTGGAAATCGCCGGTCCTGTTCATCCACGGCGACGATGATCGAAACGTGCCCTTCGCTCAGACAGTGCAGCTTGCCGCGCGCCTCCGCGAGCGCGGCGTCAGTTTCGAGCAGCTTGTCTTTCCCGACGAGGTACACGACTTCCTGGTCCACCGGCGCTGGATCGAGGCGTATTACGCGAGCGTGAAGTTCCTGGAGGAGAAGCTGAAGAAGTAGTGCCTGGCCTATGGTTTGCTGCTTGACGTTAAACGCTAGGCAGCATACACTGTTGAAGTGATCCGTTCCTTCCGGTCGAAAGATACAGAGAGTGTCTTTCGCGCGAGTTCAGCCGGACGTTTCAAGCCATCGCGCGAGTTGGCAAGCGGAAACTGGATCACTTGCCTGCAGCGGCCTCGCTCGCGGATCTGGCGGCGGTGCCGGGCAATCATCTGGAGGCGTTGGTGGCTGACCGTCGAGGACAGCACAGCATTCGGGTCAACGATCAGTGGCGGATTTGTTTTGTCTGGAAAGAGGGAGACGCTTGCGATGTGGAGATTGTGGACTATCACTGAAGTTGGGCGAGGTAGCTAAATGCCGAAGGGCCATTCAAGGATTCCTCCCATTCATCCGGGAGAGACGCTACGGGAAGATTTTCTCAAGCCGCTTGGGCTGAGCGTCAACCGTCTGGCGATCGAGCTGCGCGTTCCGGTGACCCGCATGAATGACATTGTCCGCGAACGCCGCGCCGTGACGGCCGATACCGCCTTGCGCCTGGCGCGGTTCTTTGGAACCAGTCCGCAGTTCTGGATGAACCTGCAGGCGAACTACGAACTGGAACGCGCGCAGGACGCACTGGGCTCTCGAATTGGAAATGAAGTCCGGCCGCGGACTGCGGCCTAGCGGCTAATCCATCGGAGTAAGCTGCGCCTTCCAGTTCGCGTCCACTCCATAGTGATATCCCTTGCGGCCGGGGAAACGGCGCAGGGCGTCGCGGTTCTTCTCCGGACCCAGATCGTTCAGGATCACCACGTCATCATCGAATGAGGCATTCGTGCGCGGGCCGTAGGAGAAGCTGTTGTAGAGCGCTCCGGCGACGAACGGGGCCTGCACGTTCTTCACGAAGACCACGGCGTTGTGGACGCCGGCCATCTCCATAGTTCGCGGCAGCAGGCTGGTCCCTTCGGTCATGTGATAGAGCGAGCGCACGTAGGTGGGCGTGAACATTACCAGGCTGACCACGACGATCGCGGTGACCAGCGCGCCTTCCGCGCGAGGCGCGCGTTCCGCGACCGGTTGCGAGCGGTACCACGCGCCCAGGCGGCGGATGCCGTCGGCGGCCAGGACGATCAGCAGCACGCCGGAGTCGAAGAAGTAGGTCGGACCGGTGAGGCACAGTCCAGGATTGAAGAACGCGACGTAAGCGACGAGTTCGAGTCCGAGCGCGGTGAGAATCAGGCGCGTCCAGAAATTGAAGCGGGCAGCGAAGACCGGCAGCAACGAGAGCGGCCAGCCCAGCAGCCAAGTGTTCAGGCGGATCAGGTTGAAGCCGCTGTTCAAGATTCCCTGGCTCACGGTGTGCACGCCCGCGCCGCCCACGTCGACTCCGAAGCTCCGGCCAAATCCCAACGGATTTCCGACGGCGGTCATGGAGTAGCCGGATCGCAGCGG
>CAYPHP010000782.1:0-2440 GCA_964410045.1 uncultured Acidobacteriota bacterium
CTGGGCGGACGAATTGAAGAAACAAAGCACCACCGAAAAAAAATGATCGGACAAACCATTTCACATTATCGCGTGACCTCCAAGCTGGGCGCGGGTGGTATGGGTGAAGTCTATCGCGCTCGCGATACCCGTCTGGACCGCACCGTCGCGGTCAAGGTTCTGGCGTCGCACATGGCGGCCAGCGTGGAACTACGCCAACGCCTGGAACGCGAAGCGCGGGCCATCTCCAGCCTGAATCACCCCAACATCTGCACCTTATACGACGTCGGCCAGCAGGATGGCATCGACTTCCTGGTGATGGAGTACCTGGAAGGCGAGACTCTCGCCAAGCGGTTGGAGAAAGGGCCGCTGCCGCTGGATCAGGCCTTGCGCTTTGCCACGGAAATGGCCGATGCCCTCGACAAGGCCCATCGCCAAGGGGTGATCCATCGCGATCTGAAACCAGGCAACGTGATGCTGACCCGAACGGGGACCAAGCTCCTGGATTTCGGCTTGGCCAAAGCGATCTCTCCGGCGTTGGACGATGTGGGCGCCACGGTCAGCCGCACCAATCCACTGACCGTGCAGGGCACGATCGTGGGCACGTTCCAGTACATGTCTCCCGAGCAGCTCGAGGGCAAGGAAGCCGACGCCCGCAGCGATATTTTCGTCTTCGGTGCGGTTTTGCACGAGATGATCACGGGGCAGAAGGCGTTTGAAGGCCGCAGCCACGCCAGCCTGATCTCCGCGGTCATGGAACGCGAGCCGCCGCCCATCTCCTCGCTTCAGCCGATGGCGCCTCCGGCCCTGGAGCGCCTGATCCGCGTCTGCCTGGCCAAAGATCCCGAGCAACGCTGGCAGACCGCCCACGATCTCACGCTGCAATTGCAGGGGATCACTCTGGGAGCCGGGGCGCCCGCTCAGGTCCCGGTCCGCAAGGGCCGCGAGCGGCTGGCCTGGATCATCGCGGCCGTCTGTCTGCTGGCGGCTCTGGCTGCCGGGACAGCCTACTTCCGCCGCCCGGTACCGGAGACGCGCGCGCTTCGCTTCACGATTCCGGCGCCCGAAAAGACGACCTTCGGCCAGACCCTGGCCGTATCACCCGACGGAAGCATGCTAACCTTCGTGGCCGCATCCGAGGGCCGGACCCAACTCTGGATTCGCAGGCTGAATTCCTTGGAGGCGCAGGCATTGCCCGGAACCCAGGGGGCGTCGTTTCCCTTCTGGTCGCCCGACAGCCGGAGCGTGGCCTTCTTTGCCGAAAGCAAGCTGAAGACCATCAACGTCAATGGGGGACTGACGCAGACAGTGTGTCCCGCCGGCGACGCTCGCGGCGGAGCCTGGAGTCGTGACGGCGTGATCGTCTTCACCAACGATTTCGGCTCCCCTCTATCCAAAGTTTCCGCGCAAGGCGGCCAGCCCGCCCCGGTCTCGCAACTGGACGGTTCACGCCAGGAAAACAGCCATCGGTTTCCCCACTTCTTGCCGGACGGCCGTCACTTTCTCTACTTGGCCCGCAGCAATACCAACAGGAACGATGCCGTTTATGCCGGAAGCTTGGATTCCACCGAGCGGAAGCTGCTGTTCGCCGGGGATTCCAGTGTGGGCTATGCGCCGGGGCCCTCCCCCAGCGCGGGGCATCTGCTATTTGTGAGGGAAGGCGCGCTGATGGCGCAGCCCTTTGATGCCTCGCGTCTGCATCTGTCGGGAGAGCCCATCGTGGTGGCCCCAAAGATCGGCCGCCAGGGCGCGGACGGACCCACCGGCTATGCTCCCTTCTCGATCTCCCAGAACGGCGTGCTGGTTTACGGCAGGGTCGTACAAACACCCGTGGAACTGGTCTGGTACGACCGCAACGGGAAGCGCACGGGTGTGTCCAGCCCCGCAGGATCTTACGTTGACCCTGATCTGGCCGCGGACGGGAACAAGGTGGTGTTCGCTCGGGTCGAGAAGAGCAGTAATGACCTGTGGGTCTGGGACCACTCTCGCGGAGTCTTCTCGCGGTTGACGTTTCATCCGGCGGAGGAGACTTGGGCGGTGTGGTCTCCGGATGGAAGCCGCATCGTGTTCAGTTCCAACCGCAGCGGCCTTTTCGATCTCTTTCAAAAGGCCGCCAGCGGCGCCGGGGAGGAGGAGGTTTTGCTGCAAACCCCGCTGGGCAAGTGGCCGAACGACTGGTCTCGCGACGGACGCTGGATCCTGTTCGAGACCCAGGACCCCAAAACCAAGGAAGACTTGTGGGTGTTGCCGACCTTTGGCGAGCGCAAGCCGCAGCCGTTCGTGCAGACCGAATCCTATGAAACTCACGGCCGCTTCTCCCCTGATGGACGATGGGTGGCCTACGCCTCGGACGAATCCGGTGGCCCCGAGATTTATGTGCGGCCGTTTCCCGCGGCGGCCGGCAAATGGCAAGTGTCGGTGGCGGGTGGCACCGAGCCGGCCTGGCGCGGCGTCGGAAAGG
>CAYPHP010000783.1:0-343 GCA_964410045.1 uncultured Acidobacteriota bacterium
CAGCCCCTAGGACCGCTTCCGGGTCTTCTTGCTCTTCTTCTTTCGTGGGGTCGGCTTCGGCCAGCCTTCGGGCGGGCGGGCCTTGCTCAACCCGACTTTGACGGCATCGGTCCAATCGAGATGCGGGATCTTGAGCCGCTCTGCTCGATCGGCGGGTGCGACTCTGCGTTTCTTCGGCATTTCCAGCGCTCCTATGAATTCCGCGCCGCGACCAGTGGCCCTAACGGATAGCTACCGGGTCGCACGTGCGTCGTCTTGGTGATCGTACAGATCCATTCTTGTGAACGGCCGTCTTGGGGATTCGAGCATCCAGCATCGCTGAGGATTCCAGCCCTACCGGATG
>CAYPHP010000783.1:353-2438 GCA_964410045.1 uncultured Acidobacteriota bacterium
ACCGTGATACCAAGAAAACAGGGCTGCCGCCATTGAAACGCCAGGCGTACCAGCGGTCTGATCGCGGTCCACCGGAGTAGATCTTGGCTCGGTGCGATGCCAGATACCGCGAATGCCAAGGCGTCCTTGACGCCACGATGATCTTACGAGATTCCGTATGGACGAGGCCAAAACCCACTTGACCTCCAATCCGGCCTCGTTATCATCCCGGTGCCAGATCAAGGAGGCCAACCCATGGAACAGTTCGACGCCGCAATCTCGCTGCTCCGAGAACGCCTTCGTTCGCAGGAGGAAAAGGCACTCGCCACCAAGAAGCTCATCAACGACCTCTGCCGTGAGGCGGGGAAAGATCTGCCGTTCGCTGATGCCGAACTCATGTCGTCCAGTGGACTCGTCAGCATTCAGGCGGACACCTTCTACGGCCAGCCGCTGAACTCGAGCGCCCGGAAGGTGCTGGAGATGCGCAAGGCGAGCGGCGCGGGTCCGGCGACGGTGAAGGACATTCACGCGGCGATGGTGCAGGGCGGGTTTCAGTTCAAGGCGAAGAACGATCGGTACGCGATCGACATGCTCCGTGCCGCTCTGAGCAAGGCAAGTCATACGTTCCACAAGCTCCCGAACGGGCAGTACGGTCTTCTTGACTGGTATCCGGCAGTCAAGGCGAAGAAACAAAAGGGCAGCTTGGACGCCGACCAGTCTCCCGAGACCGATCTGGGTGACGCGCCGGAAGGAGGTGATTCATGAGGAGGGTTCTGGGGCCGGCCCAGCGGCCCAGACAAAGCACAACCCCGCCTTCCGTGTCTTGCCAGATCAAGGAGTGGCGGGGTCGTGGCCTGGGACACCCCTTTGATGGGGTCCAGATAACCAGTGCCTAGCGTGGCGAAACGGTAAACGCAGCGGCTTTGGGTGCCGCCGTCCTGACAGGGATTTGCGGGTTCGACTCCCGCCGCTAGGAATCGGGGTCGGCCGCTCGGACACCCTACGACAACCCTTGGCACGTGTCAAGGGTTGTCGCAGTTGGGGTCAATAAGTGCGAACAGATTTGCATTTCTGGGCGTATGTAGGACGATAGTGTCGCATCCGCCATATAGTCGGCGTTCCGCGCGTTCGTCTGGCGATTCTGAATCTTGACCCAACCCGGTCCAAAGGAGAGGCCGCCCTTCATGCTGTCGCTGACTCACCCACTAGACAACCAGATGGCTTGCTACCGGGAGAGCATCGATGAGGAACCATGGAAGACCGCGCATTATGACGCGATGAGGTGTATGGCTCTCGAAGACTGCCTGCGCTTTGGAATCTCACTCTACGAGAATATCCAGAGCCACCGCGAGCGCGTTGCAGAAATGAAGGGCCAGATTTCGGGGGACGACTTTGACCGGTCGATGGCAAAGGCTGATGAGCTAGAGGGGCTTTGGATGCTGCCATGCACTCACGTCGAAGCTGCAATCCGTCACTTTGAATCCAGGCACTATGAAGTCAGTGGTGCGGAGAGATTCCGGGAGATTTGTTCCTCGGAGCATGAGGCTGAGGCAGCACATCGACTTCAAATGAATGCGGCCACCAGCACTCTACTTGAGAGGGCGAAAGCGAACCTTCGCCGATTCGGCGAGCCCGAGCGGAAGACGGGTTGATCCGGCGCGGAGACATCCGTATCTACCCTGGGTGTCCGCCGCTTCACGGTGATGACTGGAAGAATCGGCCCGTCCTTGTTGTGTCTACTCCGGAGCAACTGAAAGATCCGAAGCTGCCGGTCTTTGTTGTTCCATTTACGACCAAGCCAAGGCAGGGCTCAGAAAGGCATATCTCGGTTCCGCGCACCAAGACCAATGGGCTAGACCGCGATTCTTGGGCGGTTCCTGCGTGGATTCTGCCGATAGCGGATCGAAGCCAGATCCCGGATGCTGCCAAAGTCGGCTTCCTTACGGGACGGCAGCTTCGCGAGATCGAATCTGAGGCGCTTACGAATCCAAGTTCGCAGCCTGCCGCTGCGAATTCAGGAGTGGCGAACGAGTAGTCCTAGCTCGCGCGCGCGACGTAGTCCGAGTACGCCAGCCGCTTCCCCTGCGCCTCCAGGATCGCTTTGAC
>CAYPHP010000784.1:0-2435 GCA_964410045.1 uncultured Acidobacteriota bacterium
ACCAACGTCGCCCGCCACGCCGGAGCCGGCAATGTTGAAGTCTGCCTGCACTCGGTCGAGGGCGCCGACGGCGCGCAGCTCGAACTGCAAGTCTGCGATGATGGCTCCGGTTTCTCGCCCGGGCAGCAGGGGAAAGGACACCTCGGCCTAGTGAGCATGCGGGAGCGCGCCGCCGCCGTACAAGGCGCGTTGCGGGTGGACAGCTCCGCGGCCGGCACCATCATCACCGCCACCGTCCCCCTGGAGGCTGCCGCGTGCGCAAATGCCTGATCGCCGATGACCATGAAGTGGTCCGCTCCGGCCTGGCGCGGATGCTCGCCCTCGAATATCCGCACACCGTCTTCGGCGGCGCGGCGGACAGCCAGGCCACTCTGGCGCTTGTCCAGAATGAGCCTTGGGACCTCTTGATCCTGGACCTCAACCTGCCCGGGCGCGGCGGCCTGGAGGTGCTGCAACAGGTCAAGGCTGTGACCCCGCGCCTCCCGGTGGTCGTCTTCAGCATGCACCCGGAGGAGCAGTACGGCCCGCGGGCGCTGCGCGCCGGAGCCAGCGGCTTTCTCTCCAAGGAGGCCTCCAGCGACCAGATCCTGGCCGCCGTGCGCATGGTTCTGAGCGGCCGCAAGTATGTCTCGCCGGCGCTGTCGGAAGAGCTTGCGTCTCGCCTGGCCTCGCCGCAGTCGGATTCGCCCGAAGAACTTCTCTCGGACCGCGAGCTGCAGGTCTTGCGGCTGCTGGCCGAAGGCCACAGCGTCGGCAACATCGCCGAGCGCCTGGCGCTCAGCGTGAAGACCGTCAGCACCTATCGCGCTCGCATCCTGGAAAAATTGCGCCTCAAGTCGACCGCGGACCTGGTCCGCTATGCGCTCGACCAGCGCCTGACGGACTCGCGGTCTGCCTCCGCCACCCCGCGTCGCCAGAAGGGTACGTAGGCGGCGTCCTACATACGTTCGCTCATCTTCCTACGCCCGATTCAGCTTATGTCTGATACCGCACCCACGCGGCCCTCCTTACCATGGGTGGCAAGGAGTTTGGGTATGCGCCTCGTCATCGTGGAAGATTCCGCCGAGATCGTGCAGCGTTATCGTGAGCATTTTGCCGGCATCAGCGGCCTGGAGCTGGTTGGGGTCCTGCGCACCGTGGCCGATGCGGTGCGCGCGATCCCCACGCTCCAGCCCGATACGCTCCTGCTCGATTACAACTTGCCTGACGGCAACTGCCTGGAGATCATGAAGCAACTCCGCGCGTTTCTCAGCGGCGTGACCTTGATCGTCGCCTCCGGCCATCCCTCCATGCACCAACGGGAACACTGTGTCGCCGCCGGCGCCATGTCTTATTTCGACAAGTCCAACGAATACTCAGACCTGATCGCCACTTTGGCCTTCCTGGCGCAATTGCCGGGCGCACACCCTTCCGCGTCCGCGAAAGGGATGCATGAGTAATTTCAATCCCGCTGCTCCTCGCGTTCCGCTGAGCCGGATCCCCGCCCCCGCCGCAACCTTCACCGCCCTGTTCGGTGTCGTCGTCCTCCTTGGTTGGATCTTTGACCTGGCGTTGGTCAAGAGCATCCAACCGGGTTGGGTCAGCGTGAAGCCGAATACCGCCCTCTGCTTTGTCCTCGGGGGCGTCGCCTTGGCGTGCCTGCGGAGCGAAGGTCCGGGAAAGTGGAGGCAGCGCATCGGCTGGGCCAGCGCTTTGGCGGTGCTGGGGATCGGGGGTGCCACCCTGGCCGAGTATGCGCTGCATGTTGACTTCGGGCTGGACCAGGCGCTTTTCCGTGACGACCCAGGCGCAGTCTTGACGTCCCAACCGGGACGCATGTCGCCGATCACGGCCTTGAACTTCCTCTTCAGCGGGTCCGTTCTTGTCCTGTTCGCCGCGAACCGGGCCTATCGCGCGGCGCAGGTCCTCATCATGGTCCCCCTGGTCACATCTTTCTTCGCTGTCCTGGGCTACGTGTATGAAGCGCGAGCGCTATTCCGGGTGGCTGCGATGACCCCCATCGCCATCGCCACGGCCCTGACCTTCTGCATCTTTTGCCTCGGGCTGCTGACGGCCCGGCCGCATCGGGGTTGGGTCGCGACCTTCAATGACCGCGGCCCGCGGGGCCTGGTCGCCCGCCGCATGGTGCCGGTCGCCGTCCTCAGCCCAGTCCTGCTGGGCTGGATACGCCTCGTGGGGCAGCGCCTGGGCTTCTACGATACCGAGTCCGGCGTGGCCTTGGTCGCGGTTTCGACCATCCTCGTCGCCCTCGGGCTGATCCTGTGGACGGCGGAATCGTTGCACCGGGCGGACCTCCAGCGCGCCCAGGTGGAGACAAAACTGCGGAACATCGAGTGGCTACTGGCCAAACCCGGCAACGGGGCGACAGCCACCCTGCCTATTCTCGGCCAGCCCTACGGCGATCTTACTCTGCTCAACACCTCCGGCGAGATCAT
>CAYPHP010000785.1:0-2429 GCA_964410045.1 uncultured Acidobacteriota bacterium
GGCGTACGTGCCGATCCCGGAGCAGGAGGCCTTCGACATCGAGTACTGGCTGCTGGAAGACGCCAAGCTCAAGCGGATGCCTCCCGAACAGGAGATGGCTCGCAGCATCGTCGTGGTGGTGGGCGCAGGCAGCGGCATCGGCAAGGCGACGGCTCACCGTGTCGCCCGCGAGGGCGCACACGTGGTCTGCGCCGACCGCGATCTACAGGCTGCGGAGAGCACGGCGCAGGAAATCCTCAAGATTCGGGGCGCCGGAATCGGCGTCGCGGGGACGGGGATCTCCGGCTGCGGACCCGCGATCGCCCTGGCCGTGGACATCACCAATCGCGACAGCATCCGCGCCATGCTCCAGCAGACTCTGCTGGCTTACGGCGGGCTCGATCACGTCATCGTCACCGCCGGAGTCTTTGTTCCGCCGGATCGCAGCGGGCACGTCGCCGATGAGCAATGGAAGGTCACCTTTGACGTGAACGTGCTGGGCGGATACCTGGTGGCCGATGAGGCGCGCCAAATCTGGTCGCAGCAAGGCTTGAGCGGAAGCCTGGTGCTTACCACCAGCGTGAACGCGGTGGTCTCGAAGAAGGGTTCCATGGCCTACGATGCTTCAAAAGCCGCCGCCAACCACTTGGTCCGCGAACTGGCAATAGAGTTGGCCCCACTGGTGCGCGTCAACGGTCTGGCGCCGGCGACTGTGGTTGCGGGGTCTACGATGTTTCCGCGAGATCGCGTAATCGCGTCGCTGACGAAGTACGAAATTCCGTTTTCGGAAACCGAAGAAACGGACGCCCTCCGCGCCAAGCTCAGCGCCTTCTACGCCCAGCGCACGCTCACCCGGTCGCCGATCACGCCGGAAGATCAAGCTGAGGCGGCGTACTTCCTGATCTCCAGCCGATCGTCGAAGATCACCGGCCAGATCCTAAATGTCGATGGAGGATTGCCGGAAGCGTTCCTGCGCTAGTGTCCAATGTCGAAGGTCGCCGTCCCACAGAGCCGGATCATCCTTTGCGGCTTGGCGTCTTGGCGCGAGATTCGCTGCGCATCACGCCGTTCCAGCGGGCGGCCACGTCCAGGTGAATATCGAACTGGTCGAGGACCCGCTGCACGATGTGGTTGATCACGTCGTCTAGGGTTTGCGGATGGTTGTAGAACGCCGGGACCGGGGGAATGATCACCACGCCCATCCGCGAGAGCTTGAGCATGCTCTCCAAATGGATCTCGTGGAGCGGCGCCTCGCGCACCACCAACGCCAGTTTGCGGCGCTCCTTGAGGACCACGTCGGCGGCGCGATGGATCAGGTTCTCGCTCTGACCCGAAGCGATGGCTCCGAGCGTCCGCATGCTGCAAGGGATCACCACCATGCCGCTGGTCAGGAACGACCCGCTGGAGATGGCCGCGCCCTGATCCCCCGGCGCGTAGCTGTACGTGGCCATGGCCTGCACATCCTCGACAGAGTGCGGAGTCTCATGAGCCAGGGTCCGCGCCGCCCACTTGCTCATGACCAAGTGGGTCTCATAAGCCGAGCCCTTCAGCACTTGCAGCAGGCGCACACCAAGAATTGCGCCGGTGGCGCCGGTAATCCCGACGATCAGTCTGTGCTTGGCCATCTGGCGTCTACTCCCGCAGTTCCCGCAGCAGCGCTTCCGCCTGCTGCTGCTCGCGAGCCCGGTTAGGATTGTAATACGTCACTCCTCCCGACAAGTACGCTCCGGGTTCAAACTCGTCGTCGGCATGATCGGTCAGCACCTGCTCCACCCGCAGATTCAGTTTGGCGTTATGCGGTGCGCACTGCATCCGGGGCAGGAGTTCTTCCGCGGTTCCCTTGATGTAGTACGCGACGCGTTCATCAAGGATCACAATGGTCAGCTTGCCGTTGCGCCGCATGTTGTTGGTGGTTGTGCTGTCGGTGTAAGTGGCCAGCCGGATGTTCCGGCGGTCGAAAGCCACCACCTCGAAGTAACTAAGCAGCGCCGGATGCGGCCATCCGTGAGCATCCACCGTGAATATGGGGATCACTTTCTCGGCGACGCCGTCCAGATGATCCCCGGCGAGCCGGCGGTAGAGTTCATCAGGCAACTCCGCGCCAACCAGTTTGGACATCTTCGGACTCAGCGCCCCAGCGCCAATTGCTGAAGTCCGTGTTGCCAAGAGAGGACGGTGCCCAAGGCGATGCTCCCGAGGCCGACCAACATTTGGAGCCCCTGGGTCAGCAAGCGCGCGCGTCCGGCGGTCCAGACGAACGGCAGGCTGATCAGGCTGCTCATCAGCAGCATTCCCCCGGTCGAGCCCAGACCGAACACCGCGACGTAAGCCAGGCCGGCGATGGCGGAAGGAATCGTGCCCAGGACCAGAATCATCAGTCCGGCGCTGCCGGCGAATCCATGGACCAGCCCGACCAGGAACGGTTGGGCACGCAGTCCGGAATGCCGATG
>CAYPHP010000786.1:0-2426 GCA_964410045.1 uncultured Acidobacteriota bacterium
ACTTCGGGGCGAACGGATTTTCGTCCGCGCTCGGCCCGTAGATCGACGGCACCGGCACGTTCAGCAACCGTAGGTAGACCGACAACTGCCCGCGATGGTGGTACCAGTGATTTAAGAGAATGGCGCGGATCACCGCCACGCGGGGCATCTGCAATCCGGGCTTTCCGCCCATGGTCAGCGACCACATCCCCATCATCTTGGCATCGTCCATCTTGCCCAGGACCTCGTGAGCCGTCGCCAGGCTCTTGTCGTAGCCCGCCAGAATCTCGGCACGCGTGTTGAGCTTCGTTTCCTTGAACCCGGAAACGTCAAAGCTGTCCGGAACCACGATCTGCGCGATGTTGCCGGGGATCGTAGCCACGTGGGTGGTCAGTTGCCCAAGGGACATGGACTTTTCGTGAGGCTTCCAGGCCAGCTTGTCGTCGGGAACAGCCTCCAGCACGCGGCGGGTGGTCTTGGCTTCCTGGTCCATCTCGCCGAGTAGGGCATCAATGATTCTCATCGGGTTGGCTCCGTGGTTGGTTTTGACTGCGGTTGAGGGGCCATCATACATCGAGAGGCGTTGACAGCCGGGCGCACTTTTGGTACGATTCAAAACAAGCGAACGTGTAACGATTGAATAAATCGTCACACGATCACCCCTCTGGTTTCGGGCCGGCCCCTCCGGCCCGTTACCTTCTTCCCCCTAACGTGCCAATGCCGGCTGACCCATGTAGCGGGTCACGAACTCAGCGAATGCCTTGGCCAATCGCTCGGTGACCGGTCCGGGCGCCGCGAACTTGTGGTCGTCAATCAGGTTCACCGGCTGCACGTCGCGCGAGGTGGAGGAAATGAAGATCTCGTCGGCCTCCAGGACCTCCTTCAGCGTCAGCGCCTTCTCCTGGATGGACACGCCGGCGGCGCGGCCCACCTCTTCCAGCAGGATCTCGCGGCTCACACCCGGCAGGCATCCGGACGACTGCGGCGGGGTGTAAACGGCGCCGCCCTTCACGCAGAAGAAGTTGGCTGCCGCGCATTCCGTGACCTCGTCGCGCTCGTTCAGCAGCAGCGCTTCGTCGAACCCCTGCTTGTGGGCCTCTTCCACCACCCAGATGTTGTACAGCCAGGAGATCACCTTGACGTTGGCCAGCGGATTGCCGCCGTTGCGCCCGTGCTTCTGGATGGTCAGGTTCGTGGGCCCGACGCGGCTGGGCATGGGCCCGCTGAACATTAGCAGGTCCATCTCCGGCATCGGTTCGCTCCCGCTCCATGCGCCGATCTTGTTGTGGATCATGTAGACGCGGGCCAATCCCTCGCCGACCTGGTTGGATCGCAGCAACTCTTCGAGCCACTTGCGGACCTGTTCGCGGTCGAACGGGAAGGGCATGCCGATGCGCGCGGCGTCGGTCTGCAGGCGTTTCCAGTGGCGTTCCCAGGCGAAGGGGCGGCCGTCGTGGATGCGCGACGTGGTGAACAGGCCCCAGCCATTCAGCAGGCCCGCTTGGCCCGGCGACAATCGGACCTGTTCCAAGGGTTGAATGCGGTCATTATGAAAAACGAATCGATGCATAACCCTCAGATGTTACCACCCCCAGGAGGCTGATGCTATACTTCGGCCCCATGTTCGCTCCAGCCACCAGTCGACGGGATTTTCTGGGCAGCGTGGCGATTGGCGCCGCGGCCTTGGCCACCCGTTCCTTCGCTGCTGCTCCAGACGAGCTGACGCAGCTAACCTTGCAGCAGGCCGCCGAACGCGTGCGGGCGCGCACGGTTTCGCCTGTGGAGCTCACGCGTGCCTGCCTCGACCGTATCGCTCGCCTGAATCCGAAGCTGAACGCGTTCATCACGGTTACCGGAGAATCGGCGCTGGCGGAAGCGAAAGCCCTTGAAGACGACGCCCAGCGGGGACGCTGGCGCGGACCGCTGCACGGCGTGCCCATCGCGCTCAAAGACAACATCGACACCGCCGGGGTCCGCACCACGGCGGGCAGCGCCGTCTTCGCCGACCGCATTCCCACCGAGGATGCCGAAGTCACCCGCCGCCTGAAGGCAGCGGGCGCGATTTCCCTGGGCAAGCTGAACATGCACGAGTTCGCCATCGGCGGGACCACTGCGGTCACCTATTTTGGCCCGGTCAAGAATCCCTGGAATCTGGAATACCACCCCAGCGGATCGTCGGGAGGCTCGGGCGCCGCGATCAGCGCCGATCTTTGTTACGGTGCGCTGGGTACGGACACCGGCGGATCGATCCGCGGTCCGGCGGCGTATTGCAGCATTGTTGGGTTGAAGCCCACTTATGGACGCGTCAGCATCCGCGGGATCATTCCCATGTGCTGGTCGCTCGACCATTGCGGTCCCATGTGCCGGACGGTTGCCGACTGCGCGCTGATGCTCGGTCCGCTGGCCGGGTACGATCCGCAGGACCTGGCCAGCGCCGACCACTCGGT
>CAYPHP010000787.1:0-2403 GCA_964410045.1 uncultured Acidobacteriota bacterium
TGGCATCCCACTTGGGCCGTGCCCTACATGAAACTGGGCCAGGCCTACGAACAGAAGGATGAACCAGAACGGGCCGCGATGGCCTACCGCAAGTTCGTGGAGATGGCCCCGCAAGACAAGCAGGTCCGGAGCCTGCGCAAGAAGATCGAGCGGCTGGAGCGCGAAGCGCAAAAGGAGAACTGATCATGGCCGAAACCACCCCCCAAACGTTCGCCAATCACACCCGTCTGATCCCCGCCTATCACATGGTGTGTTTCCCCCTGTTGGCCATCAACCTGCTTTGGCGCTGCTACACCTTCTACTGGGCGGTGCAGTCTGGCCACGGCCGCGCGGCGCCGACGTTTGACATCCTGCTCGGGATTGCACTGATCGTATTGTTCTTGCAGGCTCGGATCATGCCCCTGACGGCGCAGGACCGCGTCATCCGCCTGGAAGAGACCATGCGGATGCAGCGCTTGTTCCCGGACAGCCTCAAAGCCCGCATCGGCGAGTTCACGCGCAACCAGTTCGTCGCCCTGCGATTCGCCAGCGACGCCGAGCTGCCCGAACTGGCTGCCAAGGTCCTGGACCAGAAGATCGACGACCGCAAGGCCATCAAGCAGATGATCAAGACTTGGCGGCCGGATTATTTGCGCGTCTGATCCGATGAGGGCGTGCGCGCGGGCCCGCCCCTAAAGCTTCTTGATGCCGCTGCCGGAAGCCAGGAAGGCCGTAGCGGTGGCCGCCAGCAGGATGCTGCCAATCAGCAGCGCGGTTGACGGCGAGAGTTGGAACGCCAGGTAGCCGGTGACCAGGTTGCCGAGCGGCATCCCGCCCCGGAAGGCCAGCATGAAGATGCTCATCACCCGCCCGCGCATTGCCTCCGTCGTGCCCAGTTGGACCAGCGACGTAATGGATGCGAACAGAGTGATCAGGCACAATCCGCCGAGAAACAGTGCTGCGTAGCTCAGCCACAGATTTCTCGACAGGGCGAACGTCCCCAGCAGGAGAGCGAACGCCAGTTGCACGCGCAGCGCCAGCAGCCCGTGTCGGAAATGGTGATGCAGGCCGGCATAAAGCAGGGCGCCGACGATCGCGCCGGCGCCGGAAACCGACATCATCCGCGCATAGCCGCCTTCACCGACCTGAAAAATGTCCTTAGCGAAGACCGGCAGCAGGGTCATTAGCGGGATGCCGCAGAAGGTGCTGACGAAGCCCAGCACGGTGAGCTGCCCCAGCGCCCCCTGGCTCTGCACGTAACGGAAGCCGTCGCGCATGCCTTCCATCACGGAATCGCCGGTCTTCGTGGGGACGAAGGTGGCCTGGATCATGTACAGGCCGATGATCACCGCAAGGAACGAGACGCCGTTCAGGAAGAAGCAAAGGGCTACACCGACCGCGGTCATGGCCACCGCAGCCAACTGCGGGCCGACCACCCGCGCCAGGTTGAATTGGATGGAATTGAGGGCGATGGCCTTGGAGACGTCTTCGCGTTTCACCAGTCCGGGAATCAGCGCCTGGTAAGCCGGCCCGCCGAAGGATTGTCCCACTCCGGCGATGAACACCAGCAGCAGCATGTGCCAGACCTGCACCTGGTGGGTAACCACCAGCGCGGTCAGCACAAATGCGCAGAACATCTGGATGTACTGCGAGCTCAGGAGCATCCGGCGGCGGTCAATGCGGTCGGCCACCACGCCGCCCACCAGAGAGAACAGCAAGATCGGCAGGTCGCCGAGGAATCCGATCAGCCCCAGATACAGCGTGGAGCCGGTCATGCTGTAGACCAGCCACGACAGGGCCACGTTCTGCATCCACGATCCGGTGGTGGAAGTGAACGCGCCGGTCCACACAATGCGGAAGTCCCGATAGCCGAACACCCCGAAGGTACGCTTCAGGAAGCTGGGATCAGTTCTGGCTGCGGCGGCCGGGGACGCGTCCGTGGACAATTCCTTTCTGGGGCTCCTTTACTTGACTCCCGCAGCGGCAGCCTTCTCGGCCGGGTGCTCGGCGAGGAAGCTCTTCAAATGGGACATGAAGCTCGGATCGGTGAAGGCGGTCATGTGGTTGGCCTTGGGGATCACCACGATCTTCAGATTGGCCATCACGCCATCGAGCCGGTCGACACCGGCCTTCAGGGGATCGATTTCTCCGATCAGAGCCAGGGCCGGTACCTTGCTGGCACGGAGTTTTTCCTCAGGCACGGCGAGGGCCTGGAGACTGCGGGCCACAGCGGCCAGAGCCTTCGGATCGTTAAACGACAGGATCATCTGGTTCATGCTCTGGATCCGTTCCTCGGTCGGCGGCGCTTCGCCCTTGGGCGTGAGGAAGGTAAACAGCGGGCCCAGTCCCTTCCCCTGTTCCAGCGACTCGGCCAGTGCGTTCAGGGCGCCAGGAGGACGGCGCGCACGGGCGCCGCGTCCATCC
>CAYPHP010000788.1:0-2400 GCA_964410045.1 uncultured Acidobacteriota bacterium
GTTCGGCGAGCGCTATTCGCTGATCCCCCAGTTCGAAATGTTCAACACCTTCAACAACGCCAACAACGTCAATCCGCTGACCACTCCCGCGCTGTTCAACTTTGACGGCTTCCTGCGTCAAGGCGTGGGCGACCCGTTGCAGGTTCAGCTTTCGGTGAAGTTCACCTTCTAGTTTGCTGCACCCGTGGGGCAGGCCGTCGGCCTGCCCCGCTCCTCACGGATCGTCCTACTGGACGGCCAGGGTCACGCTGTTGGAAGCAACTGCCCCGGAGGTGAGCACTACCGCGATCGCGCTACCCGTCGGCGCGGTGTCGGGCACCTGGACGTTGACCTGATAGAGCCCGACGAAACCCGGCGCTAGTCCCGAGAAGAAGACCGTGGCGGTAACGCCGCCGATGGTCACGGTCGGTGTCACGGTGGTTCTGGCTAAGGGGTCGGACGGGGAAGCGGCGCCGCTGGCGGGCGGGTTGGAAACCGGACCCAGGCCGGTGCAATAGATCGACACAAACGCGCCGCGCGCGGCAGGTCGGGTGCTGAGTCCCGGAATGACGCCAGTGGGCGCGGCGAGTTCGCCCGTTCCCGCATTGAGGATCGCTCCTTGCCCCCTTCCCGATTGGTCGATGGTGAAGATGCCCGGCGAGGCGGCCGCCAGGTTGACGTTCACCGCGCCGCTGGCCACCCCGCCCGCGGTCACCGTCAGTGCAGCTTGCGACTGTCCGGCTACTTCCCAGGGAATCTGCAGATTGGCCTGCAGCGGGGAGACATAGAAGATGGGGACGTCCTGTCCGCCGAGCGTGAAGCTGGTTCCGCCTATGGTCTTGGGCAAGGGTAGCGAAGAGGCCCCTTGGGCGGCAGAGGTGAGGCCGGTCCCGAAGACGGAAACAATGCCTCCGGCCGCGACGTTGCCGGGCCCGTCGTCCCAACGCGTGAGCGTCGCGACGACCGTGGCGGTAACCGTAACCTCCGCCGTGACGCCGGTGGTGTACATAATGATGGCAATGTACCGTGAACCCATCCCGCAAACCGTAGACGTGGGCGTCACAATGACCGCCGCGGGGGCCGTAGTCGTCGGTCTCGCGCTTTGCCCGCAACGGGATTGGGTGGAGGTAAAGCCGCCTCCCAGGTCCCTGAGAATGACGGGGTCCACAGAGGCGTAGATGTCCATGTTGACGCCCGGCGTGGTCAACGCCAACTCCACACGCAACTGGGCGGCGCCCGCCGGCACGCTGATCGTCCAGTTGCCATACAACCTGGCCGCAGTGATCGGCCCCAGCGTGAATCTGTAAGGCGTCCCGGAAGTGAGTGTTCCTCCGGTCAAAGTCGGCTGAGCAACGGCTGCTGCAGTTAACAGCAGGACGGCTCCCAATTGGCAGAAATGTTTGACTATCTGGAATCGTGCGATTGGAGGTCTCATAACTGACTCCTTTGCCCGCAGAATACGCCTCGCTGTGGGCCATTACAAGTCAGGCCGAGGGCGCAACACTTTCGATTGCCACGGCCTGTTCCGTGTGCTAAAACTAATCTTTATAGCAAGTCGCATTCATTCCAGCGTCGGGACGGGGAATCATAGATGGCGGAAGAGCAGAAGCCGGAAGCCGCCGGAGGCGGAGTGGAGAAGCCTGCGGCGACGCCGCCCGTAGCGCCCGCCAAGCCTGCAGCGGCGGCTCCCGCGGCCCCGCCCAAACCCGCCGGACCTACACCCCAGCCTTGGGACAGCGAAATGGTCACCCGCCTGAAGACCCGCTTCGGTGCGGCCATCCGCGAAGCTTCCACCTACCTTGGACAGAACTACCTGGTCGTCGATCCGGCGGCCATCACGGACATCTGCGGCGTGCTCTGCGATGAAGAGCAGTTCAACATGCTGGCCGACCTGACCGCCGCCGACTACCCCAAGAAGCCGGAGCGCTTCGAAGTGATCTACCAGCTCTACTCGTTCCCGCGGAACGAGCGCCTGCGGGTGAAAGCCGCGACTGCCGAGAAGATCGCCAGCGTGGTCGAAATCTGGAAGACGGCCGACTGGCTGGAGCGCGAAGTCTACGACATGTTTGGCGTGATTTTCGAAGGGCATCCGGATCTACGCCGGATCCTCCTCCCTGAAGAGTGGCAGGGCTTCCCGCTGCGCAAAGACCATCACATCCTGCAACAGGATGACCAGTGGGTCCGCGAGAACCTGGGGATCGAGAGCGGACAATAGAAATGGCCGAGCATACCCAGACCGCCGAAGCGACATTCCTGGATGCCAACGAAATCGTCCTGAACATGGGGCCGCAGCACCCCTCCACGCACGGCGTGCTGCGGGTGATCCTCAAGCTCGACGGCGAAAAGGTGATTGGATCGGAGTGCGTCATCGGCTACCTCCATCGCGGCGTCGAGAAGATCGCCGAGAACCGCACTTACGTG
>CAYPHP010000789.1:0-2384 GCA_964410045.1 uncultured Acidobacteriota bacterium
GTCTCGATATCACCGAAGACGATGCCCTCGCCGTTCTCGCGCGCGAACACCGCGAGCACCGCGCCGACCGGAACCAGCACCTCGCAGGCACGGCCGCCGAAGCGCGCGGAAAACCAGATCGGATCGGCCTGCAGGTCGAGGCTCTGCACAGCCATCGGGCTGATGTTGAGCGTGATGCGCCCTTCCTGGACGTACTCGCGCGGAACGCTGACACCTTCGACATCGGCGGCGACCAGCAAATGCGGCGTGAAGCCGTTGTCGGTCGCCCAGTCGTAAATGGCGCGGATCAGATAGGGACGGCGTGAACGTTGACTCATCGTGTGGCGATTCTATCTGTGTCCCTTGGACGCCGCCGCCCTCTGTTCGTCGACCAGGCTCGCCGCAAATGCCGGCCGGGCAAAAACGCGCTCGGCGTAACGCCGGATGGGGTCACCGCCGGCGGGCAGTTGCAGCTTCAGCGAGGCCAGCCGCCAAAGCAGCGCGGCCCAGGCGCAGTCGGCGATGCCGAACTCCAGCCCCAGGAACCACCCGCGAGTCGGGAACAGGCGGCCGTTGGCCGCGAGCTGATCGGACAGTTGCTTGCGCGCAGCGCGCGCCTGCGCGGCGGGAGCCGATTCGATGGCGTTGACCAGCACCAGCCAGTCCTGCTCGAGCTGGCTCATGACCATGCGCAAACGGGCTCGCAACGCGGCCTCGGGCGGCATCATCGGCGGATGCGGATAACGCTCGTCGAGGAATTCCGCGATCAGCCTCGCCGGGTAGATCACGGTCTCCCGGTCGGTCAATGTGGGCAGGCTCTGCGCCGGATTGAGCACCGCCAGATCCTCGCTGATGCGATCGGCGGCCTGGACCAGCACACGTGCACCGGGCACGTCCTTCTCGGCCAGGACCAGACGCACCCAGTGGCATCCCACCTGGTCAGCCGAGCAATACAGCGTCACTCCCGCATTCGACGCAGGCTTGGCCGCCGGCACGTACTTGGTCTTGGCGCGCAACGACATTGGGCGCAGAGAATCCTAGGGAGGGAACCGCGTGATGGGACCGAATGTGCACGGCTGCCGCCCAAGTGGCAAATTTTTGCCCTCCGCCACCGGGGCCGTAGACCAAAAAAAGGCCGGTCACATGGACCGGCCCCGACAGCTTTCGGCCCGCAATGCGCGAGCCTCGATGACGCGCCCGTCAGTGAACGTCGCGCCAGTATTCCTTCTTCAGCAGGTACGCAAAGCCCAGCAGGATCAGCAGATACACGATGGCCTTGATCCCCAGCGATTGACGGTGCGAACGACCGGGTTCCGCCGCATAGGCCATGAAGTTGACGATGTCGCCGACGAACTTGTCGTACTCCCTGGGCTCGAGCTTGCCCGGCTGGACCATCGCGAACGGCGAAGCGTGGCCGTGCCCCGCTTCGCCACCCGCGTGGTGTTCCGCCTCGGCCTTCTTCTGCCAGCCCTGCAGTTCCCACAGGACGTGCGGCATCGAAGCGCCCGGCAGCACCAGGTTGTTGACGCCCAGCGGGCGTGCCGGGTCGACGTAGAAGCTCTTCAGATAGCTGTAGACCCAGTCTTCGCCCCGCGCGCGCGTCTCGAGCGTCAGATCCGGCGGAGCCTGGCCGAACCACTTGGCGCCTTCGGCCTTGGTCAGCGACGAGACGATCTGGTCGCCGACCTTCTCGCTGGTGAACATCAGGTTGGCCTTGAGCAGGTCCTCGGGAATCTTGAGGTCCTGGCCCATGCGGCTGTAGCGCAGATACTTCATCGAGTGGCAACCGGAGCAATAGCCCATGAAGGCTGCGGCACCCCGCTGCACCGACGGCAGATTGTCCACGTCCGCCACGTACGAATACGGCAGTGCGTGCCCACCGGCGGCCATTGCGGCACCGGATACCGCGAAGGCCAGACCGGCAACCGCCAGCTTGCTGATCAGTGAGACGGACTTCATGAGGTCACCCTCTCCGGAACCGGCTTTGATTTTTCGAACTTGTGGAAGAACATCAGGCCGAAGAAGAAGGCGAAGTAGTAGATCGTGCCGATCTGCGACAGCAGCGTGAACAGGGCCGTCGGCGGTTGCAGACCCACGTAGTTGAGCATCACGAAGTCGGCGGCGAAGACCATCGTCGCGACCTTGGTCAGCATGCCCTTGTAGCGGATCGACTTGACCGGATTCTTGTCCAGCCAGGGCAGCAGGAACAGGATCAGCACGGCGCCGAACATCACGATCACGCCAGGCAGCGCGGAACTGAACATCGACGGCGTCGCGCGCAACATCGCGTAGAACGCGCCGAAGTACCAGGCCGGTGCGATGTGCTCGGGCGTGACCAGCGGATTGGCTTCCTGGAAGTTCGGCTTCTCGAGCAGATAGCCGCCGCCGTCCGGGGCGAAGCAGAT
>CAYPHP010000790.1:0-2381 GCA_964410045.1 uncultured Acidobacteriota bacterium
ACTCCGCCAAGCCTTGGAGCGTCTCAGCCAGCTTGCGCGGCTTCTACGACGACAACTACGCCACTTCGCCTAAGGCGTTGAAACGGGACAGCTACGGTTTCGACCTTAGCCCGTCCGCGAGTTTGAACCTGGCGCTGGACAAGACCTATATCAACGCCAGTTACGTGTATGGCATGCGCTACTTCGAAGACCGCCGGAAGAGCAGCGCCGACCACTCCCACGAGTTCAACGGCCGGTTGAACCACGCGTTTTCCCCGCGCCACAAGCTCGACATCAGCGACTCGTTCGCCATCGCCCAGGAGCCCGCGATCATCGAGCCTCCGGGCGTCGCCGCCACGTTTCTCCGCACCGATGGCAATAACATCCGGAATTTGGCCAACGCCAACTACACGGCTGAGCTCAGCCGCTTGCTGAGTTTGGTGCTGGGCTATCAGAACAGCTTCTACGACTACGAAGAGACCGGAGCCGGGCTCCGTTCCGCCGTTCTCGACCGGATGGAGCACCTGCTGACCTTGAACCTCCGGTGGTCCATGCAGCCCACCACGGTGGGTATCTTGGGCTATCAGTACGGAATGAGCGATTACACCAGCAAGGACAGCCTTGATGCTGCGACGCCCTTTACCGGCGTCTACTGGGATCCGGGCATCCGGAATTCGCGCAGCCATTATGCCTACGTGGGTGTCGACCACACCTTCTCGGTCAAGCTCAACGGTTCCGTGCGGGTCGGCGGCCAGTTCACCGACTTTCCCGACGTGCCGGCGGGTATCCGCGAGAACACGGTTTCCCCCTACGCGGACGCCAGCCTGACTTGGACCTACAACCCCGGCAGCTACGTCCAGGGTGGCATTCGGCACAGCCGGGGTGCGACGGACGTCGCGTTCTTTGGCGGGCCGTTGCCGACGCTCGACCAGGAGAGCACCGCGGTCTACGCCACGGTGAATCATCGGATCACTACCAGGGTGGGCGCGCGGCTCATGGGCCAGTACCAAAATTCGAAGTTCCAGGGCGGGGCCGCGGACCGTTTGGCGGATGATTATTTCACCGCCGGGCTGAGTCTGACCTACAAGCTGAGCGAGTGGCTCTCGGCGGAGGCGGGTTACAATTACGACCGGCTGGATTCGGATCTCAGCGGTCGCAGTTTCACCCGAAACCGGGTGTTCGTCGGCGTGCGCGCCGTGTATTAATCTAAACAATTCAAAGACTTGAGTCTACTGGGAGGCTGGATTCATACTCTAGCCTCCTTTTATTTTCAGCATGGACGCACCCCCGCAAAACCCCGCCCCGCCGGCCGAGAGCCAGCTTCACTTCCTTGACTACTGGCGGATCATCCGCATCCGCAAGACCGTCATCCTCGCCGTGTTTCTGCTGGTGGTTCTCACCACCACGGCGGTCAACTTCATCCTGCCCGAGTCGTTCTCAAGCACCGTGCGCATCGCGGTGGAGAAGGACACCTCGGACATTCCAGGCCTGTTCGACCGGCAGAGCGCGAGCACGTACGACCCGTTCTTCATCCAGACCGAGTTCGAGAAGATCCAGTCCAGGAAGGTTCTCTACCGCGTCATCAGCGATCTGAAGCTCGGGGAGACCTGGGCAGCCAAGGAGAACGGCGGGGTCCCGCTGAAGCCGGCGGAGACATTCCTGCTGCTCAAGCGGCGCATTGATGTCCGCCAGTCGCGCAACACCAGCCTGATCGAGATCCGCGTGTTCAGCCCCGACAAGATGGAGGCGGCCATGCTGGCCAACAAGATCGCCGAAGTCTACCGCGAGAGCCGCATTGAGCTCCGGCAGGAACTTTCAAAGCGCGGGATCGAGAAGCTGCGCGAACAGGAGACCTTCCAGAAGACCAAGGTCAACGAGATCCAGAACGAGGTTCTCAAGCTCCGCGAAGACCACGGAATCTCCGACATGATGGCGGAGGCAGGGCCCAACAGTACGCTCGAACCCGAGACGGTTCGGGGCATGGAGCGCGAGCGCATGGCCGCCGAATCCCAGCAGATTTTCTGGGAGACCAAATACAAGGGACTGAAAGCGCTGAACAAGGCCGAGCTCCGCAAAGCCATGCTGACCGCCGTGCCCGATCAACCCCTCAGCCAGTTGCTGCAAAACCTGTCGGATGCGGAACAGAAGTTCACGGTCCTGGCCAAGGACATCAAGGAGGAGAACCCCGAGTTCCAGAAGATGGCGGCGCTGATCCGAACCATTAACGATCAGATCGACGCCCGTGTGGAAGGCATCATGAAGGCGGTGGAAACCCAGGTCGCCAGCTACCGTTCCACGGCCGAGAACATCGCCATCAAGGTCGAGGAAGCCAAGAAAAAGGACCAGGAAGCCTCCCGCCGCCACAAGGCCTATTACCTCAAGAAGCGGGAGCTCCAGACGGA
>CAYPHP010000791.1:0-2380 GCA_964410045.1 uncultured Acidobacteriota bacterium
CCATCCTGATTCCCAATCTGCACAGCTACCTCACCTAACAACGCTGGGGCGCAGAAGTGAAGGGACTCGACCAGTTCCCGGAATCGGAGTGGCCCGACAACATTCCGCTGCTCTACTTCAGCTATCACGTCATGGTCGGGCTGGGAACGATCTTCATCGCCATCATGGGTTCTGCCGCCCTGTTGATGTGGACCAAGCGGCTGTTTGAGACGCGTTGGATCCTGTGGGTGCTGATGCTCAGCGCGCCGTTTCCGTATATTGCCAACACCGCAGGCTGGATCACCGCCGAAGTTGGCCGCCAGCCCTGGATCATCTACGGCTTGATGCGCACCAGCAAAGGAGTCAGCCCGCTGGTGTCGGCGGGCAATGCCTGGTTCACCCTGATCGGCTTCATGGGGCTTTACACCGTGCTCAGCATCCTGTTCCTGTTCCTGGTGTGGCGAGAGATCACGCTTGGGCCGGAAGAGAGGGCGGCCCACTAATGGCTACGCTCTGGTTCGCCCTGGTCGCGCTCATGCTGGCTGCCTACGTCGTCTTCGACGGTTTCGACCTGGGCGCGGGCGCGCTGCACTTACTGGTGGCTAAGACCGACGCTGAGCGGAAACAAGTGCTGGCCACCATCGGTCCCGTGTGGGACGGCAACGAGGTCTGGCTGTTGGCCGCGGGCGGAACCCTGTATTTCGCCTTCCCGCCGCTTTACGCGTCAGGCTTCAGCGGTTTCTACCTCCCGCTCATGATGGTCCTGTGGCTGCTGATCCTGCGCGGCATCGCCATCGAGTTCCGCAGCCATCTGGACGCTCCGGTGTGGGCTCCGCTCTGGGATGTGGTCTTCAGCATTTCCAGTTTGCTGCTGGCGGTGTTTTTCGGTGCGGCCCTGGGCAACGTAGTGCGCGGTGTTCCGCTTGACCAGAACGGCCGGTTCTTCGAGCCGCTTTGGACCGACTTCCAGGTCGGCGCACAGAACGGCATCCTTGATTGGTACACGGTGCTGATCGGCATTGCCGCCGCACTGGCATTGTCGATGCACGGAGCGCTTTGGCTGGTCTTGAAAACAGACGGCCCGGTCCGGGCCCGATCGGTCGCGTTGGCGTCGCGAATCTGGTGGGCTCTCGCTGCCGCCACCTTGATCATCACCGTGGTCACGTTCCGCGTCCAGCCTCACGTGCCCAAGAGCCTCGGCGACCGGCCCTGGGGGCTGGTATTTCCCGCGCTGGCCTTGGCGGGCCTCGCAGCCATGCGGTTCTTCCTGGGCACGCGCGAGGTCAAGGCGTTTCTGGCGTCCTGCACGTATCTGGTCGGCATGCTCACTAGCGTGGTGTTTGGGATTTATCCCATGGTCCTGCCGTCCAGCACTAATCCCGAGTACTCCATGACGATCTACAACTCCGTCGCGCCCGAATACGGCCTGCGGGTGGGATTGGTGTGGTGGGTGATTGGGATGGCTCTGGTGACCGGATACTTCGTTTTCACCTACCGGCACTTCGCGGGCAAGGTCCGTCAGTAGCGCTTACCTCACCGGCAGTCTTGCAGTATTCCCGCCGACGCCGCCAGCGGTCACAACCACGGGGACCGTCCCGGCCGCGAGCGCGGCTGGCAGGCGAACGTTGATTTGATACAGGCCGGCGTAACCGGGCGCTAGACCTGCGAACAACACGGTCCCCGCCTGACCGGCTACTGCCACCGTCACACTCTGCGTGGTCATGCTGAGCGGTTCGGCCAGAGCGGCCGTGCCGGAAGCCGTCGGCGGAGTTACGGCGCCCAACCCGCTCGCGAACAGCGTCACGACTGTGCCCGCGGCCGCGGGATTCTCGGCGTTCAGCGCACGCCCGGTCAGACCGTCGAGGGCAGCAGCGGTCTGCCCATCGGCTAAGACAAAGAGCCCAGGCGCTGCGGCACCGACCGTTACCGCGGCTGACCCCTCCTGTCCTTGCCGGATCACCATAGAGCCGGGGCCGATTAGCGCTTCAAACGGAACTTGCGCATTGATCTGTCCAGGGGAGACGTAGTACAGGGGCAGCGTCAAGGTGCCCACGGTAACGGTCACGCCTGCCAAATCGCGGGGCAGGGGCAGCGACGTGGCTGCCGTGGTGGTGAACGCGAGATTCGTTCCAAAGATCGACACGATCTGGCCCGGCGCGATCTGCGTTCCGGAGAAGCCCGCGGCATTCACGATGCCCGCAGTCGAAAGGCGCGGGGCAGGTTCCAGCCTGCCGATCCGGTCGATGCCGCTTTCGGCCAGCCAAATGCGGCCTAAAGAATCGGTCTCCATATGGCGCACGATCGAGCCCGCAGTCGGAATGGCCACGCTGGAAAACGATTCGTCAGCCGGATCGAACCGCACAATCCGCCCCGGCGATGCTTCGTTGTACCAAACGATCCC
>CAYPHP010000792.1:0-2368 GCA_964410045.1 uncultured Acidobacteriota bacterium
CCATCTGCGACGCCTCGTCTTGGATCGGCCGGCCCGGCGCAGCGCCGATCGCGCAACGCTTCACCCATCTTCCGTTTCCGACCTCGCCTACTGGCAGGCGTACAAAAGTCGTCGGACGCTGGTTGTTCAACGCGGAAATTCCCGCGCCCCAACGGCGCAGCAGCCACTCGGGCGTGGAATACGCGGCCGTGTCCGGCATCTTCACTGGCTGGCGATTCACTTTGCGCATCACCGCGTTCACCAACCCCGCTGCGGCGCCCTTCCCTGATTTCTTCACCAGCTCGACGCTCTGGTCGACGGCGGCGTGCGGCGGGATGCGTTCCAAGTGACAGATCTGGAAGATGCCCATGCGCAGCGCGACGCGCACTTCAGGATCGAGTTTCGTCTTCCGCCCGGAGAAGTGCTCGATCAGGAAATCGAGCTGGCCTTGCAAGCGCAGGCAACCCATCACCAACTCCTGAGCCAGGCCGCGATCGGCGTCCGACAGTCGCGCCGCCAGCGGGGAGTTCAGCAGGTCCACCGCGTAGCTGGCGCGCGTCTCCACGCGCAGCAACACCTTGAAGGCCACATCCCGGGCCGGCGATACTTGTCCCACACTTGGCATGGTAATCTATGCGAACCATGAAGCGGATTCTGTTCGTCCTCTGTGTTCTCTGCGCCTCGGTGGCCAACGCCCAGTTCCAGGTTGGCGTGGGCCGGCGCGACATCACCCCGCAAGAGCCGGTGCCGATGTGGGGCTACGGCGCGCGGCACGACGGGCTCTCGAATGGCATCCTGGACCCGCTCTACGCCGAAGCCGTAGTGATCGACGCCGGAGGCAAGAAGTTGGCCATCGTCGGGCTGGACCTGGGACGCTCGCCCGCGGAGCGATCACTGCAGGCGATCCGTAAACGGATCAAGGACCAGGCCGGGATCGAGTGGTCGTTCATCGCCGGATCACATACCCATCACGGCCCGGTGCTCGAGCTGGTCGACGAGCCCGGCAAAGGCAAAGGGAAATTCGACGCCGCGCTGCGTTACTACAAACAGATGGAAGACGGCATCGTCGCCGCGATCATCGAAGCCAACTCCAAGTTGGCGCCGGCGAAGCTGGCGGCAGGCTCGGTGCGACTGGAGAATTTCAACCGCAACCGCCATACCAAGATCGAGCCCAAGCCCGTCGACCGCGACCTAGCGGTGCTGCGTTTCGACGGCATGGATGGCAAACCGCTGGCCACCATCGTCAACTTCACCGCGCATCCCACGACGATTGACGCCAAGATCCTGCAGTTCTCCGCCGACTACGTGGGCGCGATGAAGGAAACGGTGCGCAAGGAGTTCGGCGGCAGCGTTGTCTTTATGCAAGGCGCTTGCGGCGACCAGTCGGTGAACGGAATGGGCAGGGACTACAAAGCGTTCGGCGCGGCGCTGGGCCAGGAGGTCGTGAAGCTGGCCTCCAGCCTCACGACGCAGGAAGCAGCCAAGCCGTCGCTGGCGGTGAAAGAAGACCGAATGACCTTCACCTCCCGGACGAACTTCAAGGACGGCATGGTCCTGTTGGCCTACGAGAAAGCGTTCTTCCCGGAGTTGATCCCGGCGTTCGTCGATGAATACACCGAGGGGATCCGCCCGCGGCTGACCGTGGCCATGTTGAACGGCGACGTGGCGCTGGTGGGCGCGTCGGGCGAGTTTTTCGCCAACCACGCCATTCGCCTGAAGGAGCGCGCCCGCGTGCGCCAGCTCTTCTTCTTCGGCTACAACAACGGCTATCACCAGTATTTCCCCACCATCGAAGGCGTGGCCGAAGGCGGCTACGGCGCTGACAGCGGCGTCTCTCCGGTGGCCGTCGGCGCAGGCGAACAGATCATGAACACCGCGCTGCTGTGGATTTACCAGATGATCGGCAAGATCAAGCCATGAACTTCAACCATGCGATGGTGTATGTCCACGACGTGGCGCGGGCGCTTGAGTTTTACTCCCGCTTGGGGCTGGTCTTGATCGAGGGCTCGCCGAAGTTCGGCTACGCGCGGCTGAAGTTTCCGCAGGGCCAAGGGACCATTGCCCTGCACCAGGTGGAGGAAGGCCAAACCGCCGCCGCGGAGGGCATTCGTCTCTACTTTGAAGTTCAGAACCTGGACGAGTTCTGCAATACGCTGGCCGCTTCAGGTGTGAACCTCAAACAGATGCCGGAAGACATGCCCTGGGGCTGGCGCCACGCTTACCTCGATGATCCCGACGGCCATGAATTGAGCCTCTACTGGGCCGGGGAAAATCGGCTTCAGTCTTCGCAGGGGTAGTACCTCCGGTTGGGATCGTCTCGGAATCCCACGTGGTAGTCTGGAACGATCTTGAGCCGCAAGCGCGCCATCATCATCGGAGCCGGTCCGGC
>CAYPHP010000793.1:0-2363 GCA_964410045.1 uncultured Acidobacteriota bacterium
GATTTTCGATCCTGGGTTGCCGATATAGAAGCCCAGGTTATCGGTGATGGCCATGTCCTCAATGGTGTTGTCGAGGCGCTTGCGGGCGTAGCGCGCTTCCAGGCTCCAGTTACGGTTGATGGCCCAGGCCAGGCCGGTGACGAACTCGTGCTGCTTCATGGGCTCCAGGCTGGACGGATCGATCGCGGGATCGCGCGCATCGGCCTTGGTGGCGCGGAAGTCCACGTTCTCGATGAAGCGGCCCACGTTCACGCCGGGAGCGGGACCGGTGGCCGGGCAACCGCCGCCGATCGGGTGGGTGGGCACGATCTTGGTGTAGTCCGGATCGTCCATGGCGTAAATGCAGTTATGCCAGTAGTCGCTGCCGAACGAACCGCGCGCCAGGCCCATCTTCATGATGTCGTAGAAAGAGCCGTAGCTCGCGTAGACCTTGATCTTGCCGTTGCGCAAAAGGTCGTAGGCAAAGCCCAGCCGGGGCGCAAACTTGTCCGCCCAGCTGAAATCCACCGTGGGGAATCGGCCGGGATCGTAGGGTGGCTGCGTCTCCTGGTCGAAGCGAATCCCTAGATTCAGGGTCAGCCCGTGGCCCACGTTCCAGGAATCCTGGACGTAGAGGGCCTGCGCGGTCTGCCGTGATCCGCCGGTGTTCACAACGCCGGTCCCGACAGTAAAGTAGCCGTACCGTCCCTGGCAGCCCGCAGCGTTGGCCACGGCTGCGCCGTAGGTTGTGCGATTGGCGGCGATGACCCCGTCACACGCCGTGGTGCTGGTGACCGGTGTGTAGGAGGTCGCCCACGTGAGGCTGACGGCGGCGGTGTTGAACGTCCGCAGGACCTCGTTGGACTGCCGCTGGTAGAAGTAGCCGCCCTTCAGGGTGTGGCTTCCCCAGCCGCGCAGGAAGTAGGAAACGTCCACGTTCAGGCCGTCGCGTTTGTACGCGTCAAATTTGGTGGCGAGGTTGCTGGGAATGTTCGCGAACCCCGACGAGTTCTGGAACTGCGTGGGAACGGGTTGTCCGGCGAGATCGCGCGTCGCGGTGTTCGCGGCGTTGCCGTAGGAATACCGGATGCCGGTCGGTGTGCCGCGTTGCGCATTGTTGTTGAAGAAGTAGCCGTAGCGGGCGGCAACCACCAACTTCGAGGTGGGAGTCCAGTCCGCGCCGTAGGAGAACACCGAAAGGGGATTCACGGTTCCGTTGTCGGAGCGCAACGTATTGGGATCGGTGGTGGACCCGGTGACGCTGGCGGACGTGCTGTTTCTCTGTCCGGCGGCGCTGTCCTGGCCGCCCAAGGCTCCCGTGGTCCGGGAATAGCCGTAGTTCCAGGCGGCGTTGAAACGCAGGTTGCTGAAGGGAGCGTAATCCAGCCGGTTGTAGGCGTTGTGCTGGGTGAAGTCCTGGCTCAGCCGGCGTGGTCCCGGATTCGTCGCAGTGAAAGTGGTGGTTCGCCACGTGGTATCGAGCGTCGGGATGTAGCTGCTGAAGAACCACAGCTTGTCCCGCATGATCGCGCCGCCGAGAATGAAGCCCGGCTCCAGGATCGTCCGGTCGTCCTTCACCGCCATGTAGTACTGCGGCGTGCCGTCCAGGCGGGTGGTGGTATTGAGCTGCGCCAGGACCGGATCGATGCGCAGGCCGCGATCGCCGTCGTTGGCGTTAATCCGGTTCATCTGCAGATAAGTGAGCAACGTGCCCTTGAAGGTGTTGGAGCCGCGCTTGGCCACGGCGTTCACCACGCCGCCCAGCGCGCCGCCGTACTCCGCCTCAAAGCTGCTGGACTTTACCTGAACCTCTTCGATGAAATCGATTTGGAAGGATTTGCCGACCCCGCCGTTCTGGATCTGCGTGGTGTTGACGCCGTCGATGAGGAACACGTTCTCGCTGTCGCTGGCGCCGTCAATCTGAAAGCCCGCGGTGCCCCGCGTCTGCTGGCCGCCGGACTGCAGCGGTTCCTGCCGCGCGCCAGGGGCGAAAGCGATCACCGACTGGAAGGAGCGGCCCTTGGGGATTCCCGTCAGGATCTGGCCGGTGACGGTGGCCGCCACCTTGCTCTGCGTCACGTCGACAATCGACGCTTCGCTGGAGACTTCCACGGTCTCGGCGACCGCGCCCACTTCCATGGTGATGTCGATATTGGGCAGACGGCCCACCGAGAGTTCGATGCCGGTCTGGCGCAGTGTGCGGAAGCCCTGCGCTTTGACGTTCAACGTGTACGTCCCGCCCGGCAAGGCGGTGAACCGATAGATCCCCGACCCATCGGTCGTTGCACTTCTTGTTCCTAGCAGCGCCGGACCGCTGATGTCGACTGTTGCGCCGGCGATCACCGCGCCCGAGGGATCTTTGATCGTCCCTTGGACTCCTGCGG
>CAYPHP010000794.1:0-2342 GCA_964410045.1 uncultured Acidobacteriota bacterium
GTCGAGATGAAAATTCGCGGCTTGATGATGGACCCCGTCACCAACATGCCGATTGTGATCCTGAAGGACACGGGCGGAAGCGCCATCCTGCCGATCTGGGTGGGCATCTACGAGGCCAACGCCATCGCCTTGGAAATCGAGAAAGTGGCCACGCCTCGGCCCATGACCCATGACCTGATCAAGAATTTGCTGCTGGGTCTGAACACCGCGGTGCGCAAAGTAGTGGTCAACGACCTCCGCGACGACACTTTCTATGCCCTGATCTGGCTGGAGCGCGACGGCGAAACCATCTCCATCGACTCGCGGCCCAGCGACGCGCTGGCCTTGGCGCTCCGCCTGGACTGCCCCATCTTCGTCGAGGATGACGTGCTCAAGTCTTCCAAGCTGGCCAGCGCGGTTTCCGAGAAGATCAACAACGAGGAACTGCGCAAGTGGCTGGAGAACCTGGGTGACGAAGATCTTGGCCGGTATAAGATGTAGCCGCCTTGATCGAGCTGATCGGCGTTACCAAACAGTTTGAAGGCAAGAAGCGGGTCACCGCTCTTGAAAACGTCCACCTGAAGGTCGCCAAGGGCGAGATGGTGTCGCTGATGGGACCGTCGGGATCGGGCAAATCCACTTTGCTGAACCTGATCGGAGGGCTGGACCGGCCCAGCTCCGGCGAAGTGCGCGTCGACGGCGCCAGCTTGAGCGGCATTTCCGACGACGACTTGACGCGCGTCCGCCGCGACAAGATCGGTTTTATCTTCCAGTTCTTCAATCTGCTTCCCACGCTGACTTGCCTGGAGAATGTTTCCCTGCCCCTGCACCTGCGCGGATGGTCGAAGAAGCAGGCCTATGAACGCAGTAAGGAACTGCTGGACCTCACCGGCCTGGGAGAGCGAATCGAACATCATCCCGACGAGCTTTCCGGCGGCGAGCGCCAGCGCGTGGCCATTGCCCGCGCGCTCTCCATCTATCCGCCGATCATCCTGGCCGACGAGCCCACAGGAAACCTGGACTCCAAGACCGGCGCGGAGATCCTGAAGCTGATCCACGACCTGCACGAGCGATTGAACACCACGATCCTGATGGTGACGCATGACGCGTCCGTGGCGGGGAGTTGTTCGCGGACGATCACGCTGCAGGATGGGCGCGTGATCAAGGACGACAACCATGGGTGATAGCACTTTTGACTTTTGCCTTTTGACTTTTGACTTTCGGCCTCTGTTGCCCCGATGATCCTGCTACGCCTCATAACCTGGCCCTACATCCGCCGCCATCTGCTGCGGACGCTGCTCACCATCGCGGGAATCGTGCTTGGTGTGGCCGTGCTGCTGGGGATGCACCTGGGCAACCAGGCGGTGCTCGGCGCGTTCAATCGTACGGTGGACAAGATTGCCGGCGCAACGCAGCTTCAAGTCACCGCGGGTGATCCGGGATTTGACGAGGAAATCCTGGAACGCGTGCAAGCATTGCCGGGCGTGCGCATCGCCGTTCCAGTGATCGAAGCCGTGGTGGACACCAAGCTGCCCGGTCAAGGCAATCTCCTGATTCTCGGCGTGGACATGACCGGCGATCGCGGCCTGCGCGACTACGACCTGGACAGCGGCGACGACGCCGTAATCGACGATCCGTTGGTCTTCCTGGCCCAGCCCGATTCCATCATGATCACGCGCGAGCTGGCCTCACGCGCCCGGCTGGATATCGGCAGCCGCGTGCCCATGGACACCATCGAAGGCCGCAAGGATTTCATCGTCCGCGGCATCATGAAGTCCGGCGGCATGACCAGCGCCTTCGGCGGCAACATCGCGGTGATGGACATCTACGCTGTGCAGCACGTCTTCGGCCGCGGCCGCAAGTTCGATCGCGTCGACTTGGCGGTGAAGGACGGCTACACCGTCGATCAAGTGCGGGTAACGCTGAGCGCAGCACTGGGGCCGGGATTCACCGTTGAAACACCGTCCGCGCGCAGCCAGCAGTTCGAGAAGATCATCTCCGGCTACACCATTTCCATGAACGTCTCCAGCTTGTTCGCCCTGCTGATCGGGATGTTCATCATCTACAATTCGTTCGCCATCGCGGTGACCCAGCGGCGTTACGAAGTGGGAATCCTGCGGGCACTGGGCGCGACGCGCGGCCAAATCCGCACGCTGTTCCTGACGGAGAGCGCGGTGGCGGGCTTGCTCGGCTCGGCGGCCGGGGCCTTCTGCGGCGTGCTGATGGGCCGCGGCATCCTCGGCTTCGTCGGTGACCTGGTGACCAACGTCTACGGCGTGGCGCAGGCCGGCCGTCCCGAGTTGAATGTCGATCCCAAGATCCTGGCCGCAGCCATGCTGCTGGGCGTAGTCACCAGCATGATC
>CAYPHP010000795.1:0-2342 GCA_964410045.1 uncultured Acidobacteriota bacterium
CCGAGCAGGTGACGGTGACCGCGTCGCGCGGCATGCTGAAGACCGATTCGGCCGCGTTCACCGGGGTGATCGAGAACCGCCAGGTCACCGGCCTGCCGCTCGACGGGCGCAACTTCTACGAACTGACCCTGCTGCAGCCGGGCGTCTCGCCCGCCGCCTTCGGCTCGGCCGGCTCGGTGCGCGGCGGGTTCGCCTTGAACGTCAACGGGGCCCGCGAAGACGCCAACTACTTTTTGCTCGACGGCGTCTACAACAACGATCCCAAGTTGAACAGCGTCAGCGTGCAGCCTCCCGTGGATGCGATCCAGGAGTTTGAGGTCCTGACCAGCAACTACGACGCCAGCTTCGGCCGCAATGTGGGTGGACAAGTGAACGTGGTGACCCGTTCCGGAAGCAACCGCTTCCGTGGGTCGGTCTACGAGTTCTTCCGCAACGGCGCGACCGACGCCCGGAACTTCTTCGCGCCGGCCCGGGAGGCCAAGCCAGCGTTCCAGCGCAACCAGTTCGGAACGTCGCTGGGCGGACCGCTGCGCCGCGACCGCACCTTCTTCTTCACCGACTACGAGGGGCGTCGCGTGCGTGAGGGCATCACCCGCGTGACCAACGTGCCCACGGCTCTGGAGCGTTCCGGCAATTTCTCCCAGAGCGGACCGGCCGTTCCCATCAATCCCTTTACCCAGCAGCCCTTCCCCGGCAACCAGATCCCCGACTTCTTCCAGCATCCGATCGGCAAGGCCATCGCCGCGCTCTATCCGCAAGCCAACCGCAACGTACCGGGCCAGAATTTTGTGTCCTCGCCCAACCAGCGCGTCCGCGACGATCACTTCGACGTGCGCCTGGATCATTCCCTGGCGGCCCGCTCCGACCTGACCGTTCGCTACAGTTTCAGCGATGGCGATCTGTTCGAGCCGTTCTCCGGACCGGCGTTCCCGCTGGTGCCCGGCTACGGCAACAACGTGCCGCGCCGCGCCCAGAACGTGATGGTCCGCGAGGTCCACGTCTTTTCGCCGGTGTGGTTGAATGAGGCGCGGGTGGCCTTCAGCCGCGTCGCGGCCGGCGTGTTCCAGGAGGGCCAGGGTGAGAGCGTCAACCGCAAGGTTGGTTTGCCCGAGCTGTCGTCCAACCAGCGCGACTTCGGCCTCAGCTACATGACCGTGACCGGTTACTCGCCGCTGGGCCAGGAGTTCAACAATCCGCAGTTCAGCGCCACCAACAACTGGCAGGTTTCCGACCAGGCCATGTGGGCCCGCGGACGGCAGCAGTTGAAGTTCGGTTTCGACTTCCGCTACTTGCAGCAGAACGCCTTCCGCGACGTGCAGTCGCGCGGCTTCCTGAATTTCCAAGGCGCCATCACCGGCAATCCGCTGGCCGATTTGCTGCTGGGTCTGCCCACCGTCACCGGCGGAGCGCGGCTGGACAATCCGCAGCATCTGCGGACCCAGAGTTACAGCTTCTACGGCCAGTACAATACGCGCTTGCGCAGCGACCTGACCCTGTCGGCGGGGCTGCGCTATGAATACAACGCGCCCCCGGTGGACAGTCGCGATCGCGCCAACCTCTACGATCCGTCCACGGGCCGGCTAACACAGGTCGGGACCGGCGGCGTGCCCCGCGGCGGCTATAGGCCGGATCGCAACAACCTCGCCCCGCGAGTCGGTTTGGCCTGGAATCCGGGCAACGGGCCGTGGGTGTTCCGCAGCGGCTACGGCGTCTATTACGATCAGGCATCGCTAGCGCCCGGCGAAGGGCTGTACTTCAACCAGCCCTACTTCGACTTCAAGCTGTTCTTCCAGTACCCGGGTCTGCCGCCGTTGACCTTGGCCGATCCGTTCCCGGCGACGTTTCCGATCCCCGTTCCCTCGTCCGCGTTCACTTACCAGAAAGACCTGCGGACCGCGTACACCCAGCAATGGGACGTTAGCGTGCAGCGGCAATTCGGCAAGAACCAGGTGGCCGAAGTCGCCTACGTGGGGGCCAAAGGAACCAAGCTGTTGGCCGCTCGCGATCTGAACCAGGCGCGGCCCTCGGTGGTACCGCAGAACCTGCGGCCGAATCCGTTTTTCGCCGACATCAACGTGGCCGAGTCGCGGTCGAGTTCCAACTACCACAGCTTGCAGGCGCGATTCCAACAGCGGCTGAGCCGCGGGCTGGCGCTGCTTTCGTCCTACACCTGGTCCAAGTCGCTCGACGACGCCTCCAGTTTCTTCACCAGCGCCGGCGACGCCAACTTCCCGCAGGACAGCCGCAACGTCCGCGCCGAGCGGGGCCGCTCGAATTTCGACGTCCGCCAGCGCCTGGCGCTGAGCTACTCCTATGACCTGCCGGTGGCCCAGAATCACCGC
>CAYPHP010000796.1:0-2338 GCA_964410045.1 uncultured Acidobacteriota bacterium
TGGTTGTTCCCGAACATCTTGGTGTTTCAGATTTAGTTTTTCCACAGTAGCCTCCCTGCATTACCAAGATCCTTGTGGCGCGTAATAACCCTGCCGCGCGCGAACCCGCAGTTCCGGACGGCTGGGGACCTGTACCGCGATATGGCGAAAGCCGCCGTCGGTCCGCTCATCGGTGAAATAGAAACCCAGCATGTATTGCGCTCTCAGCTCAGCAACGATCCGTCGAAAGACGGCCGGCAATTGCTCGTGGCTGCCGACCACAAAGGCTCCGCCGATCTCCGAGGCCAGGTCGGCCATCCGTTGCTGGGCTCTGGCGGCGATCAGGTTCAGCTCGATGGACGTCCCGCCCGGATTGATGGAATAGAACATGCAGTCATCCCGCATCAAGGCGTGCTGGGCGTCCGCGAAACGGATCTTGGCGCTGCTGTGGTTGTCCTCGCCGTCCGAGATCACCACCAGCACCCGCCGGGCTCCGGGATCGCCGGCGCGGGCGAGGTACGAAGCAGATTCCACCAGCGATTCGTAGAAGGCGGTCGCCTCCTTGGTTGGCTCCAAGGTCATCACCGCACGAACCGCGGCGTTGACATTCGAGGTCCGCGGCTGCGCCAGCTTCGGCCCATTCCCGATGGAGAAGACGGACACCGAGTCCCCTGGGCGCATGACCTCGCGCAGGAACGCCGCCGCGGCCTGCTGCTCGAACACAAAGCGGTCGCGAACGCTGCCGGAGACATCCACCAGCAAAGCCATCTCGATCGGAGTGGCGCCCGGTTCGCTCAGACGCACGATGTTCTGGGTCTGGCCGTCCTTCTCCACCCGAAAATCGGCCAGAGAAAGGTCCAGAACCGGCCGGCCGGACGCGTCCATCACCAGCACGGGAACCGCCACCAGGTTCGAGCTGACCCGGATGACGGAGCCGGGCTGATCCGGCTTGCTCGGCAACTGAGCATGGCCCTGCGGCTGGAGCAGGAATGCCGCCAGCCACAGGGCCAGAGTCGTGATCATGCCCGTCCTCGCGAGCCTACTGGTTGCCGCGCAGCGTGGCGGAGGGATTGTCCGCCGACGCCGCCGGGATGATGCCCTTGTTCACCAGGATCTTCACTTCCGCGCGACGGTTGTCCTGCCGTCCTTGGCGGGTAGTGTTGTCGGCCACCGGGTGCGTTTCGCCGTAGCCCAATGGAGTGATGATCCGGCGCAACGGGATGTCGTGATTCACCGCCAGGTATTCCATCACCGAGCGGGCCCGGCGCTCGCTGAGCATTTTGTTGAACGCTTCGTTGCCGTCGGAGGAGGCAAACCCGGCCACCTCGATCACGAAGCCCTTCTGCGTCTTGGCCTGGCCGGCCAATTCATCCAGAGCTTCCTGCGCTTCCTTGGTCAGGGTGGAGCTGCCGCTCTTGAACTGGATGGTGATGCTCTTCATCGCCTCGTAGTCGTCCAGCGCGCCGATGCGATCGTTGGTCGCCGAGATCCGCTGGTTCGCGGCGCCGACTCCAGCTACCGCCTGGTCGGCGGTCACCTGGGCAGCCTTGGCGCCACCTTGCGCAGCGTTGGCCACCGCGCCCAATTCGTCAATCTGGCCGGACATCTTGCGGGCGTTGTTCTCGCCGGCAGCCAGGCGCGATTCCGCGGTGCCGACGCGGCCTTCCACCGGATTCACCCGGGTCTCCACCGTCTGCGCGGTCTTGAAGTCGTCGTTGGTGAAGCGAATCTTCTTCGCCAGCAGAGCGCCCTCGTGGTCGCCGCTCCCTTCCACTTGCACGCTCAGTCCGCGCACGACCTGAGCCATGTCGTACTTCTTGGCGTCGCGGACGAAGTTCTTCTTCTTCTCCACCACTTCCGTTTCGCCGGTGAGCTTCACCTGCATCGTCGCTCCATTCGCCAGACGCAGAACGAAGCTGTCGGCGGTGCGGTCTTCAACAAATCCGTCGACCTTGCGCTTCTCGTTCGGCGCGACGGTCACAGCCAAACGAGCGGTGTCTGCGGTTTGCGCAGCGATCAGGATCGGCAGGGACAGGGTCAACACCACCAACATTCCCAGCCACGATTGACGCAGGCGATTCCTCGACATAACAATATCCTCCCTCAAGTTATGAAGGCCCTTTGGAACGGGCCTTTCATCCTCCTTGAAATGCAATCCCCGTGCCAGTCCGCATCCTGTTGAGATGGAAGGGAGAACGCTTGGAACAGGCCGTAGCTCCCCGGGAAATTCTCCCCGAGTTCGGAAAGGACCGCGATAAGTGACGAGCCGCGAGGGTTACGGATCCTGGGACCTTCGACACAACGGGGGTCGGTGATACAATAGCTCTTCCCCACCCATGATCACTGTCAGCGGTGTAAG
>CAYPHP010000797.1:0-2337 GCA_964410045.1 uncultured Acidobacteriota bacterium
TCTTCTTCTTCTGGTGGTCCGACGCGAGTGGCGCGCGTTGGCGGGTTGGCTTGCCGGAACGATCCTGTTGTGGGCCCCGGTAGCCGGCGAGGTACGTGCCTACGTTGCAGGACTCTGGACTCTCGCAGCCACTCCCGGCGTGGTCCCCTGCCGCGCCTGCATGCCGAACCTGCATGCGCTGATACCTGATCCGCGCATCGCTTTGGCTGGATCGGTCGTGGTGCTGGCTCTGTCCGCACTGCGATTTCGGCGTCCGCTGCCGCAGGCCTTCGCCATGGCCTCGGTGGCGGCGCTGGTGGCCAGCCACCACGCTCACGTTTACGATTGTGTGCTGTCGTTCCTCGCGGTGGTCCTGGTGATGGGGCGCAGCGTGATCCGCGCTTGGGCGATCTCTCCGTTGCCGTACTTGCTCCCTTACCTGGCGGTTCCGGCGCAGATCGTCCCGTCGGCGACGGCGCTCAGCCTGCTGCTGTCGCTGTGGCTGCGGCAGGAGCGCGAAGCGCCCGCTGGATGATCTCGCGAGCCTCGAAGATGTCGAAGGGCTTGAGGATGCAGAGCGAGTGAGTCCGATCGAGCAACTCCTGTGTTTCCGTGCCCAGCACGTCGCCGGTCATGAAGATGAATTGCGGCGTGCGCTCGCCGAGCGCCTGATGCAGGAACTCATAGAACTTGGCGCCGCCCAGGCCTGGCATCTTCAGGTCGGTCAGGATCAGATCGTAAGTGACGGACTTCGCCGCTACCAGGGCCTCTTCGCCGGTGGTGGCGGTATCGAGATCGATCTTCCAATCCTCGAGGAGCGCGCCAAGCAGATCGCGGACGCTGTCCTCATCGTCCACAATCAGGATGCGCGGCGTAGTCGACAAGGCCAGCTCTTCATCGCGGGTCTGAGTCGGGCGCGAATCCGGCTCCGCGGCCCGGCAGGGCAGGGAGATATAGAACGTGGACCCGTGGCCTGGCTCGCTGCTGGCCCAGATTCGCCCACCATGCTCCTGGAGGATTCCGTAGGAAATGCTGAGCCCGAGCCCAGTACCCGCTCCGATCGGCTTGGTGGTGAAAAATGGATCGAAGATCTTCTGAAGCAGATTGGCGTCCATACCTGGACCGTCGTCGGAGACGCTGATCTGCAGGTTGTCGCCAACAAGTTCCGTCGTCAGATGCAGGCTGCCGGACTGGCGGACGCCCAGGATGGCCTGCTCGGCGTTGATAATCAGGTTCAACAGGACCTGCTGCAGTTGGTGCGGATCGGCGGAGATGGTCGGGACGGAGATGGCATACTCGCGGTGAACCTCGATGTTGTTCACCCGCAGCTCGTAGGCTCGCAGCGCGAGCGTGCTCTCAATCACGTCGTGGATGGCCACCGGGCAGCGCTCCGGCTTGTGTTGCCGGGAGAAGGTCAGCAGGTTGTTGACGATCCGCGAAGCGCGGCTGGCCTGCTGGTTGATGGTGCCGAGATGCGAGCGGAAGTTGGCCGGCGGATTCTGCCCCAGCAGGTACTGCGTCCAGCCCAGCACTCCGGTGAGCGGATTGTTCAGTTCATGGGCGATTCCGCTGATGAGCTGGCCGACAGCGGCCAGCTTCTCGGACTGCAGCAGTCGCTGCTGGGTGAACTGCAAGTCTTCATAGCTGGCGCGCAGTTCGGAAAAGAGCCGGGCATGGGCGATGGCGCCGGCGGCTTGGCTGGCCACGTTGTCGAGCACCGACAAGTGGTCGTCGTCAAAGAGCCGTTCGTGCTCGTAGCTCTGGACCGCGATTACCCCAAGGGCGCGATCGCGGAAGACCATGGGAGCGCCCATCCAGCACCGCGCCGGGCGACCGGCGAAGCGGATGTCCAGTTGTTCACAGGCTTCCTGGAAGTGGCAGGGAATCAGTAAGGGGCGCTTGGTGCGCAAGAGGAATTCCGTCAAGCCTGCGGCGGCGGCGCGCTTCCGCTGCGGTTTGATCTGTCCTTCCTCAATCTCCACGGCGAAGCGGATCTCGCCCTGGGCTTCGTCGAACAACGCGATGTAGAAGTTGTCGGTCGGCAGGATGCGGCTCAGACCGTGATGGATCGCCGCGATCACTTCTTCCAGGTTGAGCGTCGAGGAGATGGCCCGGGTCACTTCGTAGACCAACTCCAGTTCCCGTGCCCGCCTCAGCATGCGAAACGCGAATCCCGCTTGGTTGGCCAGCACTTCGGCGCCTGGAATCTCTTCGACCTGGAAGCTTAGGCCTTGGCGGCGAAACACCAGAGCTCCCAATGCCTGGCCGTCAACCAGGATCGGGACGGCCAGGACGGAATCTTCCAGGATGGTCTCCGGCGGAAGGATCTGGGCTTCGCGGTTGCGCACCGCGCAAGCA
>CAYPHP010000798.1:0-2337 GCA_964410045.1 uncultured Acidobacteriota bacterium
CAGCTTCGTCGGTGCTGCCGCTGCCCTTGTAGACCGCGGTCTGCGGATACGGGCATAGCGGACGCGTGCGCAGCACGCCGCTGGCGGGGTTGTTCCCGGTCTTGTATTTGGTGGCGATAATCTCGCTCGGCGCGACGCCCGACTCCACCCAGCGTTCGAGCGCGGCGGCGACGTCATGTTGCGCGTCGCCCACCGGGACGCCACCCTGGCCGAAGACGTTGGGACCTGATCCGCCAGCGCAATGTTGCATCCCCGGGACCATGTACAGCCGCACGAAATCCGCGGTCTGCTTCTGGCCCATCTTTTTCTGCACGCTCTGGTAATAGTTGATGACATCCACCGGGGGGATGGCCGCGTCGCTCCAGCCGTGGTAGAGGATCAGCTTGCCGCCGCGCGCCTGGAAGGCCTTCAGATCGGGATCGGTGGCGCTCAGGTCGGAGCCGATGCGGTCCTGCGCGATCCTCATGTCGCGGTCAATGTTGAAGGATTTGTAGTCCCAGTCCTTGTTCTCGAAGACCATGTTGCTGTAGAACTGCGTGCCGAACGCGTGCATCAGGCTGCGGCCGGGTTGGGACCCGGTAATCCAAGCCGCCCACCCGCCGGATTCCGCTTCGCCGCCCGGCGCGTAGCCGGGCTTGATCCGCTCACCCTTGGCGTTGCGTGGGCCGTCGTAGAGCTTCTTCAACGCCGCGACCTGCGGCGCGGTCAGGCAACTGTCAGTTTCAGCGCCCTGGCACTGCAGCACGGCGGGATCGAAGCCGCAGCGCGCCGGGTTCTCGATGACTCCATCTTTCACCTGATCGCTCACATCGCAGGTTGACAGCGCCGCATTCTGGATCGCCGGCAGCTTGGTGGACGGGATGTAGCTGGCCGGGTCGGCCATCGTCGCCTGGCTGTTGTACACCGCCTGGCTCAGCAGGCCGATCCAATAATTGGCCGGCGCGCCGGCGATGATCCCGTCGTAATCGCCGGGATAGCGCTGCGCCTCCATCAGCGCCTGCCGTCCGCCGTTGGAGCAACTGCTGAAGTAGGAGCGCTTCGGGCCGTCGCCGTAGAAGGCTTTGACCAGGGCCTTGGCCTGCACCGTGGATTCGTGGATGGCGCGATAGCCGAAGTCGCGGATCTTCTCGCGATGGCCCAAGGCCCATGTGGCGTCGGTGCCGCCGCCGCGATGTCCGGTATCGGTGGAGGCAGTGGCGTAGCCTTTGCCCACCGCCGCGGCCATCTGGGCCCAACTGATCGCACCGGCGAATCCGCCGTTGCCCACGCCTTGGAACTTGCCATTCCATCCGGACGACGGCAGCCACACTTCCAGCTTGATGTCCGAATCGCTCGACGGCGTGAGCGTAAGCGAAATCCGGCAAAACGCCGCAGCCACCTGGATCGGCTGGCCTCCCGGCGGCGTGAACGCTCCGGCCGGGACCGCTTGCGCTCCGGTGATGCTGGCGTTCGTCAGCGTCAGCTTGGCCAGGTCTTCGCAGGAGGTAGCCGCGAACGCGGGCAGGGAAGCAGCCACAAGGAGAGCAAGTAAGGTCCCAGGTTTCATGCCCAGCAGGCTATCACGTAGGACAGGTTGCCCGGTCTCTCAAGTTCGAGGTCGCCGTCACCGGGTCCTATCCGCGACGCGCCCTTGAGGCTACTTGCCGTCGGGTCCTTCTGCACCTGGTTCCAGCAGATGCGGACCTAGGTGAATCCGACGACGCTGCGCAAGCATGAATGAGTCGGACCTGCAGTCTCGGCACGCTCCGGTCGACACTCCATTGGGCAGGGCGACGTGTGTGTTTGCCAAGTCCGCTGACGCGTATTCGCGGATCCGGCATTGGCGTTCACGGGCTTGTAGGTCCTGGCCGTGTCACCGCGGGCTTTGGGTAAGGCTCTACTTGCGTTTGGGGCGCAGAGGCTACACCGAGTTCCGCGCGCATGATTTCAAGGAGGTTGTTTTCTTGATTGTTGATTTTCCCGCTGTTTTCTTTCTCGTGACTGGAGTCTGTGATTCTGGTCTTGATGATGAGACTGACTACCTGCTGAACGGCGTCGTCGACCGCCTTTGATGCTAGGAGGCGGAGCATTGGTGCCACCTCCAGAATCTTGTCGAGGGCTGCAACGCGGTCCGATTCCTGAGAGCTTGTACTGTCCCGTGAGGCTCCCAGGAACTGGGCGTAGAGCTTGATTCGCTCCGTGTGGAAGCGCGTGCCGTCGAGGTGCTCTTGCTGCAACTTGAGCGTCTTGCGGGCTTCGCGGGCACCGAAGATTTGGCCTAGCACGGCTCCGGCAATGCCGGCTGTTCCTGAGACTATTCCGGTAACCATCGCGTCTGGAATGGCGAGCATTTAGTAC
>CAYPHP010000799.1:0-2333 GCA_964410045.1 uncultured Acidobacteriota bacterium
CCTGTGGCCGGCAAGGAGCCCTATCCGCGCATCGCCCGCGAACGGAGCACAGCGTGAGCCCGACCATCCTGATCGTGGACGACAATGCCCTGGTGGCCAAATTCTTTCGCATGTCGTTGGAGCGGGCAGGTGGATTTACCTGTCTTGTTACTGAGAATGTGTCGGAAATGATGGTCAATGTCCGCGCCGGCCAGATCGATTTAGCTGTTCTCGACGTATCTTTGAGCGACTCGATGTGGGAAGGGCGTCCCGTCGACGGACTGGAGCTTTCCCGTCTGCTGAAGAAGAACTCCCCGAAGCCGCTGCCGGTGATCCTGGCCACCGCCCATGCCATGGCCGGCGACCGCGAGCGATTCCTGGCCGCCTCCGGCGCCGACGATTATCTGGAGAAGCCGGTCTATGACGCGGCACACCTGGTGGAGAAAGTCAGAAAGTTGTTGGGAGATTAGCAAGCTACTGGAGGGCGGGGACGGAGCCCCGCCCCTACAAGAGCCGAGTGTAGGGGCGGGCCTCCGTGCCCGCCCATTTTCACGTACGGCATTTAGGACTTGGGATTCAGGCCAGCGCTATGCGGTTAGCCCGAGCGCCCACGACATCATCTTGAAGGTATCCCCCAGCCGCGAGTTCACCCCGATCGCGGCGGACGGCTCGTAACCGACGTGCACCATGCAATCGCGGCAGCGCGGATCTTTCCCGTAGCCGTATTGATGCCAGGGTGTCTTCTCCATGAAGTCCTGGAAGGTCTTGTGATGGGCGTCGGTGATCAGGTAGCAGGGACCCTTCCAGCCGCCGGTGTTGTAAGTGGGATTCCCCCAGGCGGTACACTGCATTTCTTCCCGTTCGCCGCGCAGGAACTCCAGATACACCGGCGAGTTGTTCAGCTTGAAGCGCTTGAACATCTCCTTGGCCTCGCGGAACTTTTCGTGAACGTCCCGCCGGGTCATGAAGATCTCTTTGCTGTTGACCGCGGAGTAGGAATAGCCCGGAGAGATCTGATGGCCGTCGACGCCCAGCGTCTGGAGATACTCAAACAGGGCCTCGATCTCCTTCATATCGGTTTCCTTGTACACCGTGGTGTTGGTGAAGACCAGGAAGCCCTTCTTCTTGGCGGCCTTGATTCCGGCGACCGCCGCCTGGAAGACGCCCTGGCGCTCGACGCACATGTCGTGAGTCTTTTCCAGTCCGTCCAGGTGAACGTTCCACAGGAACTGGCTGGAGGGCTTGAACTCCTCGAGCCGTTTCTCAATGAACATGCCGTTGGTGCAGAGGATGATGAACCGGCCGCGCTTGATCAGCTTGGCCACCAGCTCGTTCAGGGCCGGATAGATCATCGGCTCGCCGCCGCAGATGGAGACGATCGGCGCTCCGCATTCATCGGAAGCCGACAGGCACTGCTCCACGCTCAAGGTCTGCGTGATGGTGGGCTGGTACTCGCGGATGCGCCCGCAGCCGGTGCAGGTCAGGTTGCAGGCGTGCAACGGTTCCAGCATCATCACCAGCGGGAAGCGCTCCGGTCCCAGAATTTTCTTCTTCATGACGTAGGCCGCCATGGAGGCGGTCATGCGCAGAGGAAGGATCATGGTTATCCTCAGGTCTCGGGCGGGAAGCCCGAGCGAATTAGTGAATTCCGTTCCCGTTGCGGCGAGCCGCCGCGACCACCGCACTGCCGCGCTTGGCGAACTCGGCCAGAGCCAACATCGGGAAATAATGCCGGTACATGTGATAACGCAGGTAGAAGACCTTGGGGAACCCAGTCCCCGTAAAGTGTTCTTCCTCCCAGGTGCCGGCTTCGGTCTGCGTAGCCAGCAGGTATTCGATGCCGCGGCGCACCGACTCCGATTCGTGATCGTCGCTGGCGAACAGCCCCAGCAGCGCCCAGGCCGTCTGCGACGGTGTGCTCGGCCCTTGACCCTTCAGGTCGGGATTGTCGTAGGACTCGCAGCTCTCGCCCCATCCGCCATCCGGATTCTGAATAGAACGCAACCACTCGCCGGCGCGTAGGATGTGCGCCTCGCGCGGATCTTCACCGGCGGCGCGCAGCCCGCGCAATGCAAAACAAGTGCCGTAGATGTAGTTGACGCCCCAGCGCCCGAACCAGCAGCCTTCCGCTTCCTGCTCGGCCTTGAGGTAGGCGATAGCCCGGTCGGCCGGCGGCGAACCCTTGCGGTATCCAAAGCAAGCCAGCGCTTCCAGCACCCGTCCGGTGATGTCGGCGCAACTCGGATCGAGCATGGCGTTGTGGTCGGCGAAGGGCACCTTGCAATAGACCATGTGGTCGTTGTCGGCGTCGAAAGCGGCAAAGCCGCCGTCCTTGCCCTGCATGCCCAGCACCC
>CAYPHP010000800.1:0-2323 GCA_964410045.1 uncultured Acidobacteriota bacterium
CGCCTCGATCTGCAGGAAGCGGAGCGAATTGCGCAGGTTGGCCACCGGGTCGCGCGATTCGTTGGGCCGGTCGCCCGGGCGGGCTGCGGCGGCGGAGGCGGAGGCCGGCGCGGCGGTGTCCTTCAACACTGCGGCGGGAGGCGCCGCCGCCAGCCGTGTCTCTTCGGCCTCAATCTGCCGGTTCACCTGAGAGAGGAGATTGTTCGCCCGGCGCACCTCGGGGTGCTCCGCGCTGTAGCGGAGCAACAACTGCTGGAGCGTGTCCTCCAGCGAGCGCCGTTGCGTGCGAAGACGCGCCAGTTGCTCGGACACCGGAATGGGAGCGACCCCCACTTGCGGCGATTCCAGCACCGGAGTGGTCTGGCCCGCGGCCGCCGCCGCCGTAGCCAGCGACTGTTGCTGCGCTTGCGCCAGCGCGGAAAGCTGCGACTGAATGAAGGTCTCCTGCTGGCGGGCCCGGTTCAACGATTCGGTTTCCGCCTGCAACTGCGCCTGCAGCCGCTGCATGGAAGCGATGTTCGCCGCCGCCTGCTCCGGCAGGCTGCCCATGTTCTTGATCTTGTAGTCCCGGATCCTGCCTTCGAGCTCGTCCAGGTTCTTCTTGGTCAAGTCCAGGCGGGTCTCGATGAACTCCTGGGTTCCTTCCGCCTGCTGTTCGCGGACTTTCAGGTTCTCTTCAATGAACAGTGACGCGAGCTGGTTGCAGACCTGCGCCACCAGTGCCGGGTTGCGGCCGACATAGGAGATGCGGAAGGCGCCCAGGTTCCTTTGCGATGCGGTCCCGCCGTCAAAATTACGGACGATCTCCACCCTGATGTCGCGGCGCATCTGCTCCACGATCTCTTCCTGGGTCTTGCGGCCCTTCAGCGACTTGTATAACTCGAACGTATCGATGATCCGCTGGAGCCGGGTGCTGCTCATCAACTGCTGGTTGATGGTGCTCAAGCGTCCGGAAACGTCCATGCTGACGGTGGTGTTGACATAGCGCTCGGGCACCTTCTGAGGATCCACCAGGATGAGCGTGTCGGACCGGTACTCGTCGGGCCACCGGTTAATGACGACCAGCGTCAGCCCGAAGATCACCGTGGTGCAGATTAGCAGCCAGTGAATGCGCCGAAACAGAATGGAGACGATGTCATAAGGGCTGAACAGCTCCATCTCTTCAGCCGGCTGGATCTTCTCTATCGCTTTGATTTCTTGCATACTCCCCCGGTCGGCTGCTCGTGGTACTCGCAGCGCTCCCTAATGATGGAGCAATCCCTTAACCAAAACGGCACGGCCCCAAGGGCACCGGTCAGCCCATTGGAATCAACGGCTTAAAGGCATGAAAAGAAAGACACTTGAGACCCATTGGGACTAACAGTGCAAGTTCTTGCACACTCTGAGGACGGGAGCCCAAAAAAGTTCCAACAAATTGTTGACAGCCAGATGGTACGGAAGTTCCCAATGGGACTCATGAGACCAAGACCGAGCAAACGGGCCCCAAGCGGCTCCTCGGACTCCTTACTCCACCTTGAACTTGGCCTCGTGGGTGTACGTCTGGTTTCCGATCTTGTCGCGCAGGTCGAGGCGGATGGTGTATTCCCCGGGCTTCACGCCGGCCTGAAGATCCAGGTTGAAGGAGGTGTTCAGCACCTTCGGGGCATAGAACTGGATATGCTTCTCGATGGCGACATTGGGGTTGGCGAACAGGACCTTCCCTTCTTCGTTCCGAACACTCAGGTCGTGCTCCACCCAGTATTCCTTCTCCGGCCCGAACTTGAAGCCGACGGTCTTGAAGCGCGCCCAGAGCACCGAACCCGGACGGTAGGCGTTGGTCGGCTTGGCGGGACCAGCTTCGGCGTCGGCGAACACGAACTGCCGCACAGCCAACGCCTCTTCCGGGTTGATCGACTCGCCGCGAACCCGGAACTTTCCGGTGAACGCCGCCTGCTCCTTGCCGATCTTGTCTTCGGCGCGCACCCGGACCTCGTATTCGCCGCTGGGGGCATAGACCGGAACCACCGCCGACCAGTTCAGTTTTGGAGCCCAGTGCTCGTCCTGCGCGCTCAGGGTTTCCTCGATCTTGTCGCTGAAAGTCTCGACGACCTTCACACCGTTGGGATCGAGGCAGTCAACACTCCAGACGAGCGACACTTGCTGCTTGGGATCGGTCTTGAAGCCGGTGATCTTAAAGGTGAGATAGTTCGTTTCGCCGGCGTTCAAGGTCAGGTTGCGGACGATCCGCCGGTCGGGATCCTCGAAGAAGGCGTCGGTGATCGCCAGCCTGCCGTTGGAATCCACGGCTGCCAGGGCAAGTACAGGGGCCAGGAACAAGCCGAGG
>CAYPHP010000801.1:0-2320 GCA_964410045.1 uncultured Acidobacteriota bacterium
AGGATCGATGAACGCACCGCGCATGTCCTCGATGGTAGAGTTGCCGCCCAACGCTCTCCAAGAGTATGCGGCGTCAGCATCAATGTGTGGTTAGGCAACACAGCAAGAGCGACCAGAAGAAGAAGGTCACGACCCGATGTCGGGGTCTAGCCCTACCGGTCGCAAGTCGACCGGCTCGCCCACGTGTCAGCATCGCTGCATGCGCCGGGACCGGGGTTGTTCATGTCTCAACCTGCCTTCCGCGACTGCCCCATGCGAATGGGTTGACGCTCGGCGTACGTAGCGGTCCGCAACAGCCACTCAGCCGGGCCGAAGCGGAAGCGCCGCATCCACCACTGGCTTGCGACGATCTGCAGTGCAAAGAGCGCGGTGGCCAACATCAGCCCGGTGAACGCTCCGGTTTGACCCCACCAGCCGAGGCCATAGCCGAAGAAGAGGAGCACGAACGCGACGGACTGGAGCAGATAATTCGTCAGAGTCATGCGGCCAACCGCGCCAAGCGGGCCAAGCCTGCTCTTCCAGGCGTTCCGCTGGAGGAGAAGAGTCAGGGCGGCGACATACGCCAGCCCCAGCGCCGGGGCGCCGAACCGCCCGGCGAGTCCGCTCACGATGTTGGTCATGTAGGACAGGGGCTCACCGCGGAACGCGGCGCCGGGAAGTGCGTCTCGAAGGAAGACTTGAGACGCAGCACCTGCCGAGCCAAGGGCAAGACCGCACCACATCACCTTCCGAATGAACGCACGATGGGCGGTGATCTCGTGGAAGATCCGCCTGCGCCCGGCGTAGAGCCCCAGGAGAAAGATCGCGAAATCGGGGTTCAACCAACGCCTGTAGTTCCTGGTGTACGACGAAATCCCATTCCAGAATTGCCTGGCCCGCCCGCTGACGATCTCCGCAAAACTGCCGGTCGCGTAGGTCTGGTATTCCGGATCTCGGCCCGCAACGCGTCTCCTGGCGGCATCGTCAATCGCGTGCGCGCCCGGCCGAACCATCCGGCCATGCAAAGCCCGTCGGCCTTGCCCCCAGACCAGCCCGGTCACTGTTCCAGTCGAATCCTTGACGAACGAGATTCTGGCAGCTTCGATCGAACGCGAGAAGAATTCCGTCTCCGATATTGCGAACAGCCTGAAGGGAACGTCGTCAAAACCAGGGACCCCGGGGCTCTGTCCGAGGAGCGTGTTTCCCAGCCGGACCACGAAGATCCCGTATGGCTCTGAGTCGAACTCGTACTCGCCGACGTACGTATCGAGGACAGCAGGTTCCAGCGTCACCACGGTGCGGGCGTTATTCTCGTTGATCAATCTTGCCAGTCGATCGCTGCGGCCTCGGCCCATTATCGCATTGACGGTGAACGGAACAAGAACCCAAGAAAGCGCCAGTGCAACAAGCAACGTCGCGTTGAGCTTTCGGAGCGGAAGCAGGAGAAAGCCGAAGATGGCATAGCCCCACAGGATGTCGCGCTCCGTGAGGATATCGTGGGCGGCCCCGATCACAAAGAGCACGGCCAGGCGGCGGGCGTACCTGGCCACAGAGGGAACGCCGCGTTCTTCAGCTCGCTGCATCAGAATCGCGAATCCCAGCCCGAACATGAACGTGAACATCGGTCGGGCCTTTTCATCCAGAAAGATGGAGATCGTCCACCAGGCGACCTGATCCGCTGCCCCGCTGAACCCTTCCCAGACATCGTTGTCCCAATGCGTGTTCACCGTCCAGTTGACGACGAGAATGGCGAAGAGAGCGGCTCCGCGCACGATGTCCAGTGTCTCGATCCGTTCCTGCGGGGCCACCGGAGCGAAGGCAGGAGATGGAATGTGGACGGAGATCATGCGCCGCGTCCTCAGGGTGCAACCGTGAATGGGCTTGAGAGTGTCACATGTGTGCCCGGTTGTTCAGCACGGCGAGATGCGTTCGCCGCGACGGAACACAGGCGCGATTCCAGTCTTGCTCCGAACGTCCCGGTCGACTCCGCGTCGGAGACTCCCGGCACAGACGGGCGCGCCCCACGGCGCGACGTCGCCCCGCGGGGTGAGACACGATCACGGCGTGTCATCAAACCGCAACAACCAGAACGTGCGCACGTACTCGTCATGTATGCCTAACGCTATCGGGTCAGGCTGCGGGCCGGCGCATTGGCCGCGCTGGCCGTTTTGTTTACCAGGATACGGGCCGAGTGGGTCGCGCGCCAGCGCGGCCAGCCGGCCCGCAAACTCAACCCGTAGTCATGCGGCGCAGCACTCATTTGGCGTAAACCGGTTGGCATGTGTGTCCGGGGCAGAGGATAAGGTAGGTGACAACGATTCCGACCGGGATTGCGAGCACG
>CAYPHP010000802.1:0-2317 GCA_964410045.1 uncultured Acidobacteriota bacterium
CGTGCGCGATGCTGCCGAGCTGCGCGCCGCGAACGTCGGCATCCTGGCGCTGGGCCTGATGCCGCTGCCGACCGAGAAGCGCAACGAGGGCCAGCGCGACGTGCCGGTGCTGGTGCAGGGCGTGTGGGTGAGGGCGGGCGACCGGATCCATGTCGACGAGGACGGCGCGGTGGTGCAGGCTTAGAACCGGCCGGGTCGATCCTCATCGAATTTGGGGATGCCGGCACGCTGAGCCTCGCTTACACCCTGGATCGATGGCCGCCGTCTGGTCGGTAGCCGAACTTGCAAGGAGCGCGACGTGTTCATGTCCTCGAGCCAACTCCTCAAGCTGGCCAGGCAGAATCGCAACGAGGTCAACCGCTTCGAGATCAACCTGATTCTCTACCTGGGAGATCTAGAAACTCGACAACAGAATCTCTGGCGCGAAAGCCTGAAGCCTCTGTTCAAATTGATCGAAGAGGCCGAGAAGGCATACCCTGACGATCCGCGTGCGCTAAGGTTCGTCGGCGAGATGCTCACCCAAGCTGATGAGGAGTTCTTCCGCTTTCTAGGACAACTGTCGGACCTGGACTTGGGCGTGGAGGAGCGGAACCAGATCGCTAGAGCGCTCGGACCGCTGGCGGCTCAATACGTCCTCATCAAGAGCCTGGCGGATGCTGTGTCCGCTGCCCTCCGGGAGCACGACGAGTGCTTGTACCTGCTGCCGCAACTTGCCTACTACCATCCTACCGACACGGACACAGCCCAGGCTGTGCAGGCGTCGTGGAAGGAGATCGTTCCCGCGATGCAGGAACTGCTGCGGCTGATCGGTCAGGGCGTTAAGGTCGACAACGCGTGGTCTTCCAAGGTGCAGAACGTCACCAGCCGGGTGACGGAGATCAGGCGTGATTTGGAGAGGAAACTGACGACTGTACCCGTGGGCCTCTCCGCCCCAGCGCTTCACCACACGTTAGGTATTCCAATACTTAAGGCCGAGGAACGAGCATCTCGATGGGCCACAGCATCCAGCATGTCCCGTCAAGAGTTGGCACTGACCCCACCCCGGCCTGACAGGCTTGCCCCCTTGATCAGGCCTGAAGCGGGGAAGGTCGAGAACGGGCAGTTTCACCTGGCCCGGAGGGCGGCGGACTTACTCAAGCTGGGTCGGCATCCGGACGCCCAGGCCGTGGAAAACGCCCTGGCCCAGGAACAACCCGACCGGCACAACTGTCAGAAGTTACGCGACTTGCTAGGAGCAATCTGGACGGCCAAGGCGACTCAACTGGTACGAACGGACCATTTGTGGTATGTTCCAGCAGTTACCAAGGAACTGCAACGGGATCCGGTGCTGAAGGACTACCAGGATTCCCAGGATAATGCACGAAACTGGCTGGCGGCACGCTATCGCCAGCTCGGCAACGGCATGGAAAAGATCAATCACAAGGACCTGAAATCGGCTTTCGTCGATTTGGCGGAGAAGGCGCTCAAACGCTAGGCCACATCGAGAGCGCGGCCGATTCGCGAAAGCTCTGAGGAGGAGATCATGTTCACTCGCCCTAGCTGGCTAGCACTGGTTGCGGTCCTTGTCGGCACTTGCCCGGCCGCGCAGGCGCAGGAAGAGACGTTCTACTTCTTCCATCAAGCCAAAGACGGGGATAAGGGAATCGTCACTCAAGGTTATCCCAACATCGCGGTACGTCCGAACCATTCTCGCGCGGAATACTTGTACGTGCAAGCGCCGCGCGATTCGATCATCGATGCCTACGTGGTGCTGACGGGACCGGACAACAAGGTGTGGGCCAAGTCCGAGAAGCTGAGCTTCGACAAGAAGGGGGACGTAAAGCGCGTTCGCTTCACCAAGCCAGAGGAGAAGAAGCCGGAAGAAAAGAAGGCCGAGGAAAAGAAGCCCGCAGCCGACCCTGCCGCACCACCGCCCCCGCCGCCGCCGCCACCTCCTCCACCCGGCAAGGCGCTGCCGATTTCCCCCACCGGCACGTTTTCTATCAAGCTGGAGTTGATCGAGGAACGCCAAGGGCGAAATCCTCGCGTTGATCCGCAAACCATTGCAATCAACGTGCTGCACCCCGAAGCCTATTTCGAAGTTGGGGCGAAGGTCAAGGAGAAGAACGGCGGCATCACCGTCGACGTAAAGCCCTTGTCTGCCACGAAAGACGGGGCGGAGAAATCACGGGTACTGAACATCCTGGCCGATGGCAAACCCGCCGTGGCCACGCTGGTTTTCCCGCCTCAGTCGGCACTGAAGGTCGATGCCCTGGGGGCGGGAACCTATCGCCGCACCATTGAGGTGAGCGAAACCACGGCCGTGCTCGATGCCACC
>CAYPHP010000803.1:0-2308 GCA_964410045.1 uncultured Acidobacteriota bacterium
GGAGCGCATGGCGACGTCTTCAAGTTCGTCATGGAACTGGATCATCTGACGTTTCCGGAAGCCGTCCGCGCGGTGGCCGAAAAAGCCGGGATCCCCGTGCCCAAGTTCCGTGCGGCTGAAAACGATCCGCAGGCTCGCTTGCGCGCCCAGCTTTTCGAGATTCACGAACGCGCCCAGGAGTTCTACCGCCAGCAACTGGAGTCCGCCGACGGCGGACCCGCGCGGCACTACATCACCAAGCGCGGCCTGCAGCCGGAATTGGTCAAGGAGTTTGGATTGGGCTACGCGCCGGGCGGCGGGTCGGGACTGGTGCGCCTGCTGGGAAATTCCTTTCCCGAAGAGGCGCAAGTCGCGAGCGGCCTGGTCTTAAAACGCGATGACGGCTCCGGATTCTTCGACCGCTTCCGCAACCGTCTGATGTTCCCCATCCAGAACGAGGCCGGCAAGGTGATCGCCTTCGGCGGGCGGGCCTTGCGCGATGAAGACCAGCCCAAATATCTGAACTCGTCGGAGACTCCGATCTACCGCAAGAGCCGGGTGCTTTACAACAGCCATCGCGCCCGCGAGCCCATGCGCCGGCAGTCGACCGTGGTGCTGGTGGAAGGCTATATGGACGCGATCGGCGTCTACTCCGCGGGCGTTCACAACGTGGTGGCCAGTTGCGGGACCAGCTTGACCCTGGAACACGTGAAGCAGCTCTCGCCGATGGTCAAGACGGTGGTGGTGAATTACGATCCCGACTCGGCGGGCGTGGCGGCCACCGAACGGTCGCTGAGCACGCTGCTCGAAGAGAATCTGGAAGTGCGGGTGCTCTCCCTGCCCGGCGGTCAGGATCCCGACGACTTCGTGAAGGCTGAAGGCGCGGAGGCTTACCGGACGCTGGCGGAAAAAGCGCCGTCGTTTTTCGATTACCTGGTCGAGCGCGTGCCGAAGATGTTTGACTTGTCGAGGCCTGAGGGAAAGTCGGCGGCCGCCAAGCACATCTTGCAGTACGTCACCAAGCTGCCGGACCGCATCGTCCGCGTGGAGATGGCCGGGCGCTTGTCCGAACGCCTCGGTTTCGACCGCGACCTGCTGGGCAAGGAAGTCCGCACCGCCGCGGCCGGACGCCGCGATCCCAAGATCACGCCTCCTGCCGCCGCGGCGATCTCGTCGGTGGAAAAGGCCCTGCTTCGGTATGTGGTTGTCGATCCCGAAGGCCGCTCCGAGGTTTTGCCGCTGGTGGTCAAGATGTTCATGGAACTCCCTGCTCTCGCCGGCTTGCCGACTCGCGCGGTCTTCCTGGCGCTGGGCAATATGGTCGCCGACGACCCTTTTGCCCCAGTTGATGTCTCTGCCTTGGAAGACCGTCTCCCGGAGGCGGACCGCCAACGCCTGGCGTCGATTCTGCATGACGAAACCGTCGAGCCCTTAACTCTCGAGTCTGCAAAGGGTTGCGCCGACGATCTGGCGCGCCGGGCCATCCAGGCCCGGATCAATGATCTGAAGGGCCTGATCCGAAAGGCCGAAGAATCAGGCGCCGTCCAAGAGGCCCTTAAATTGCTCCAGGAAAAGAGGGAGTTAGAAAGGCGCCTGGAGGCAGGAAGTTGTTGACTTTTCTCACTTAACGGTGGCAAGCTATAGGCTTCACCACAACCCTGCGCCGAAGTAACTCTGGATCGCCCATTGGCATCTAATGAACTGAGGGAAGTTCGCGGGATGTGCTGTCTCAACTCGGATCTTAATCTTGTACTACATCCTTCCGTGTGAACGCTTAGCAGCCCGTGAGCGGGCGTTGAACGAGGAGAAAACGTGGCCATCGACGACAAAGACCTGGATCGCGACCGCATCATGCAGTTGATCGAGGGCGGCAAGGAAAAGAGCCTCCTCGATGAAGGCATGGGCGAAATGATGGCGCAGGAGTCCGCCCAACTGGACGAGTTCGACAGCCTGCTGGACATTGCCGGGCTGGGTATGGACCTGGAAGGGCCGGCCAAGCTCGACGACAAGGCCGATTTCGAGAAGGCTCTCGACGAATCCGGCGATGAGCTGGACCTCGACCTGACCCCCGGCGCTCTGGAAAAGACCAACGATCCGGTGCGCATGTACCTGCGGGAGATGGGCACCGTGCCGCTGCTCACCCGCGAAGGTGAGGTGGAGATCGCCAAGCGCATCGAGCGCGGACAGAACAACGTCCTGAAGGCCATGTCCCGCTCGCCCGTCGTGTTGCTGGCGCTGCGCCGCCTGGCCGAGGCCCTGAAAAAGAGCGAAAAATCGATCAAGGAAGTGGTGGTCTTCAACGACGAGGAGATCACCGAGGACAAGCTGG
>CAYPHP010000804.1:0-2301 GCA_964410045.1 uncultured Acidobacteriota bacterium
GTCTTCAGCGCTATTGACCGCTACCCGGGCCAGAAGGAAGTCGGTGAGACTCGCAGCCTGACCAGCCTGCGTTTTTCCGGCGGCGTGCTGGCGCACGTCGCCGTTCATCACAACAACTGGGCGGGCGACGAGTTTGTCACATGGCGCGTCGAGGGGACGGAAGCCATCATCCGGGGCGACTTCGGCCACCTGCGGAACTATCCTCGCGGCGAGCCCGACGTGCTCGAATACCGCCGGCGTCAGGACTCCGCGTGGAACCGCACCGCCTTTACCGAGAAGTGGTTTCCAGACGCGTTCGCCGGGCCGATGGGCAACTTGCTGGAGGCGATCCGCACCTGCTGCGATCCGCTCACTTCTGGCCGGGACAACCTCAAGACGCTGGCGTTAGTTCTGGCCGGATACCGCTCGGTCGACGAAAAGCGCGCCGTGGCCCCGGAAGAGATCATGGCAGAGGGCCGTTAGAGCGCTCGACAGTCGGAACTTGCCGAAAACCAAGGCCTTGTGATATTGTTATCCTCGAGACTAACGAAGGAAAAAAGAGAAACAGGAGCGAAGATAGGCTGATGGCATTGGCATCCCAGAGCAAACGGGTGGTAATCGAGAAGTTTTCCAGACACAAAAAAGACGTCGGTTCCCCCGAAGTTCAGGTGGCCGTGCTCAGCGAGCGGATCGCTCAGTTGACGGAGCACTTCAAGGCCTTTCCCAAGGACCACCACTCACGGCGCGGATTGCTGAACATGGTCAGCCGCCGCAGGCGGTTGCTGGAATACCTGAAGAAGAACGACACCGAGCGTTACAAGAACCTGGTCCAGAAGCTCGGAGCCAAACGCTAAGCGCGCGATTGCTGCGGCGTTCAACCCGCCCCTTTTGATCTCCAGCCCGCCATCCTGAATTCCACCTTCCCGGTCTCCAGACATTTTTTGACGACGTGTAAGAGCGCGGCCTGAGTGCCGCCCTCGAGAGGAGTTTTGAGTCCTATGGTTCAACAAGTGAGCGTACAGCTCGGATCGCAGACCCTGACAATCGAAACAGGAAAGCTGGCCAAGCAGGCCGGCGGGGCTGCTTATGTGCGGTTTGGAGATTCCGTGGTCCTGGTGACCGCGACGGCCAATCCCGACCCCCGGGAGGGCATTGATTTCTTTCCCCTTACCGTGGACTACCGCGAGTATACCTACGCTGCCGGGCGCATTCCCGGCGGCTACATCAAGCGCGAGGGACGTCCCTCGGAGAAGGAAACGCTGACCTCGCGGCTGATTGACCGGCCGCTACGCCCGTTGTTCGAGGAGGGCTTCCGCTGCGAAACGCAGGTGGTGGCCATGGTCCTCTCGGCGGATGCCGATAACGACCCGGACGTGCTGGGCATCGTCGGGGCATCGGCGTCGCTGATCCTGTCCGACATCCCGTTCCTGACGCCGATTGCCGGCGTCCGTGTCGGCCGCGTCGATGGACAGTTGGTCGTGAATCCCACCCATGCCGAGCGCGCCAAGAGCACTTTGAACATCATCGTTGCGGCCTCCGAAAAGGCCATCGTGATGGTCGAAGCCGGGGCTCAAGAGTCCTCCGAGGACGCCATTGTCGAGGCGTTGGAGTTCGGCCACCAGCAGTGCAAGAAGATCATTGCCGCCATCCGCGAACTCCGCGAGAAATGCGGCGTTCCCAAGCGCGCCGTGGTCAAGCCCGAGTTGGACAAGGCGATGTACGCAGAGGTCAGCGCCAAGTACCGCGCCAAGTTGATCGAGGCCCTGGATACCGCCAAGCATCCCAAGCTGGAAAGCGGCACTCTGGTCCGCGCGCTCAAGAAGGAACTGCAAGCCAGCTACAAGCCGGAAGAAGCCGACAAGGCCAAGCTGGCCACGAAGTGCTTCGAGCAACTCAAGGAAGACCTGTTCCGCGACACGTTGCTGGTGCAGAAGACCCGCCCAGACGGCCGGGCCTTCGATCAGATTCGCCAGATCACCTGCGAAGTCGGCCTGTTGCCGCGGACGCACGGGTCGGCGGTGTTCACCCGTGGGGAAACCCAGGCCTTGGTGACCGTCACGCTGGGCACCAAGGACGACATGCAGCGCCAGGAAAAGCTGGAAGTCATGGAGTACTTCAAGCGCTTCATGCTGAACTACAACTTCCCGCCGTTCTCGGTTGGCGAAGTGGCCTTCCTAAGGGGTCCGGGCCGGCGGGAAATCGGTCACGGGCTGCTAGCGGAGCGGGCCATCACTCCGATGCTCCCGGATCTGGAGAAGTTCCCCTACACTCTGCGGGTGGTTTCCGACATCCTGGAGTCCAACGGGTCCAGTTCGATGGCTT
>CAYPHP010000805.1:0-2301 GCA_964410045.1 uncultured Acidobacteriota bacterium
AATCAGCCTGCTTCTGTTCCGGCCACTGCAACGGTTCGATGCGCAAGCGCTGGCGCAAGCCCGGTCCCGAGCTGATCAGCTTGACGCCGGGGAAAATGCCGCCGACCTGATCCTGCCATCCGCCGCCGGTGGTCATGCGTTGCTCCAGCAGCAGCACCATCTCGCTCAGCACATGATCGGTAATCGCCAGGCCCAGCATTTCGGACAGGGCCCGGAGCACCGCGGCGCCGAGGATGCTGCTGGTCCCCAGCCCGGATCCTAACGGAAGTTCCACGCCCAGTGAGATCTCCAGGCCTCCGCCGTACGCGCGCAGCGTTTCAGCCAGCGCTTCCCCTTGGCGGACTATCCCTGCGAGTTGCAGCGCCTCGCGCGGAATCGAGAACGGACTGCCGACTTCCGGGGCCACCAGCAGTTCTTCAGTGGAACGGTACTCCGCGGTCTGATTGGTTTCCTCTGAGATGCAGCGAATGATGAAGGCGTCGAGCTTCCTCAGGCGTGCGCGAATCGGATGAGCGGGGCCCAGCTTCACGGCCATGTTGAGCACCGTACCGCCCCAATCCAGGCAGAACGGTGGCGTATCGGACCAGCCGCCGCCGAAGTCGATCCGCGGCGGCGCCGACACGGTCACTTGAGCCAGGCGCCAGCGGCGCTGAGCGTTTTGGAACTCATTTCCGTAGACCCCGGCGCCCACGGCGCGGTGGACCGCCTGGAACGCTGACTCCCGGGCATGCTCGGCTTCTTGAATCAGGCCGGCTTGCGCAAAGAACGAGCCTGCTTGGTAGAAATAGCTGGCCGATTCGGCCGGCGATTCGTGCAGCGAGCCTTGGGCATGGTCCATGAGCTGCCGCCCGGTCGCCGCGAGGCAAGGAACGCCCGGCGCGCCGGTCAGCAGTGGGCGAACATCCGCTCCGGAAAGGACCAGCGCGACCGCGGATTGTTGCCAGTTGTTCTGACGGCGCTCATTCTGGGCCGCAATGGCCGCTTGCGCATCCGCCCATTCGGTACTGCCGGCGAGCGAGAACCGTTGGAGTTCGTTCCACCGGCGCTCGGAAAACTCCGCCGTTTGGCCCAGCATCCAGCGGACGCAGTTCCAGGCCTCGGCCGGCGAGGTCAACGGGAAGAGCTTGGCCGTCCACAGCGAGCGTTCCTCGATGGGAACGCCGTCCCACACCGCTTCCGGATCGAGATGGAGCGTTGTCAGCTTCTCCCGCATCGGCTGCCCCAACCACGTGGCAACGCCGCCTGAAAGGCTCGCCTTGGGATCGTCGGAGACGTCATAGACGCGAATCACCACTCCCGAGCGGCCGTCCGCCAGCCGCAAGGGCACCTGGTGCACCACGGTGTCTTCTGGCACTTCGACGGGACCCTGCGCACCGGCGAGACCCTGCAACATCGCGCCGCGGGCCACCCGGACCGGCGTCTTTAAGTCGCATTCGAGAACCAGTGATCCTAGGCCGACCTCGCTTCCGGGCGCCAGCAGGCTATCGAGAATCACGCCGTCCGACTGAACTCCTGGCGGACTTTCGCACCGGTACTGCCACTGCGATCCGAAGAGGCGCGAGAGTTCCGTCTCTTCCGTGAACAGGCGACGAAATGACCGAGTGGTCCCAACGTGAATAAACTCCCCGTGGACCAAGCTGCACCAGAACGGCGAACCCTGCAGTGCTTGAAACAGCTTGTGCATTGCCGCAGGCTCGCCGGGTCCCGGCTGCCACTGCCCGGTGAGGGCCAGCGTGACATGACGGTAGAGGTCGATGGCCGGTGATCCGGCGGTGCAAATGCCGTCCTCGACGATCCACCGATTCTCGCGCCGCCGGACGCCGGCGAGTTCCGTCAATCGCGCTGCCACTTCCGGGTCAAACCGGATCAGCCCGGCATCCAAGCCAACCTGGTTGTCAGCCAGGAATCCGCCGGCGGCGCGGACCTCCGCTGCCGAGGGTTTTTGCAGGAATCCATGAACGCGGCCAGTTTCGTCGGCCAGATAAACGCCGTGCTGGCTCCCGACCTCGATCGGTTGCCGGATCGCTACACCGGAAGCCCCGGGCCGCGAGAGATCGATGGCCGCAGCGTCAAACACCAGGAGCACGTCGCCCGCGCTGACCAGGAGCCCGGAGGGCACATGCGAGAGCCAACCCGTGGAGAGCGAAAGGAGTTCGTCGAATACCGTGCTGGGCTCGCCCCAGGGTGTGGTCAGCGGGAGGGCGCTGAACAGTTTTCCCGACAGTGACTGCTGCGGCAGGCGGCGCGAGTCTCCGCCGGAATGAATCATGAGAACCCGCTGCCCCGCCCACCACTGTGGCA
>CAYPHP010000806.1:0-2298 GCA_964410045.1 uncultured Acidobacteriota bacterium
GGGGCGGCCGGCGCCGCCGCGGCGCCCGGCTGCGACGGAGGAGCGACCGCGGCCACAGTCTGCCGCGACAGCAACTCCTCCACCTTGGCCTCCAACGCTTGCAGACGCGCCGCAGGGTCGAGCGCCCCCGTGCGGAAGCTCGGATCGAGCAGCCGCACCTTGCGCTCCAGCTCCGCCAGCCGCCGGTCCACGTCAGTAGTGGATTGCGCCGCAAGAGCCGAGGCCGCGAGGAGCACAGCCAGACACATAAATCTCAGTGAACTTCGATGGTTAACCATGGTTAACTCCAGCCGCCAGCGTATCACAGAACTCCGCGCAATCTGCGGAATCTGCGGACAGATCCGGATCTGTGGTTCAATAGCTGCTCATGTCTCTGGCCCGCCAGATCGGCGTTCCCACGGCCGTCGCCGTGGTCATCGGCAACATGATTGGCAGCGGGATCTTCGGGACCTCCGGGTTCATGGCCCGCGACCTGGGCAGTCCCGGCCTGCTGCTGGCGCTCTGGATTGTGGGCGGCGCGCTGGCGTTGGCCGGAGCGCTTTCCTACAGCGAGATGGGCGCGGCCATGCCCGAAGCCGGCGGCGAATACGTTTACCTGCGCGAAGCCTACGGTCCGCTGATCGGCTATCTCAGCGGCTGGACCTCGTTCTTCATCGGCTTCAGCGGAGCGATCGCTTCCGCGGTCATCCTGTTCGTCAGCTACCTGCAACATTTCTTTCCCGTGCTGGACCCTTCCGCCGCGAGCGGCAAAGCGGCCGCGTTGGTCACGCTGTGGCTGTTCACGGCGATCCACTGCGCCGGAGTACGGCCGGGCGGGTTGGTGCAGCGATTGCTCACCGCCGGGAAGGTGATCGCGATCGGCGGACTGGTGGTGGCCGGCTTCCTGCTGGGCAAAGGCAGCTTTGCGAACTTCGAATCGTCCGGACCGTCGGAAGGCAGCGCGGCCGTCTCCCTGATCTTTGTGATGTTCGCGTACAGCGGATGGAACGCCGCGGGCTACCTGGCGGGTGAGATGCACGACCCGCAACGCAGCGTCCCGCGCTCGCTGCTGGCCGGAACGCTGGCGGTGACCGTGCTCTATCTGGGCGTCAACGTCATGTATCTGTACGCCCTGCCGATTCCGGAAATGAGCGGCGTGATCGCCATCGGCGAGAAAGCGTCGGTGGCCTTGTTCGGCGCCGGCGCATCGCACGTGGTGGCCGCGATTCTCGCGCTGTCGGTCCTGGCATCGGCCAGCGCCATGGTGCTGGCCGGGCCGCGCGTCTACTGGGCCATGGCCAACGATGGCGTATTCCCGAAAGCCCTGGCGGCGATCCATCCCGTGTACGGAACGCCGATGCGATCCATCATTCTGCAGAGCGCCTGGACCAGCGTGCTGATCGTGTCCGGCACGTTCGAGCAGCTCCTGGTCTACGCCGGGTTCATCCTGACCGTGTTTCTGGCACTGGCGGTCGGCGGACTGATCGTGCTGCGAATCCGGCAACCCAATCTGCCGCGGCCGTTCCGCGTGCCGCTGTACCCCTGGCTGCCTGCTGCTTACGTCGCGTTCTCCGCGTGGATCGCGTTCTTCACTCTGCAAGGCCGACCCAAGGAAAGCATCTATGGTCTGATCACGGTGGCCATCGGAGTTCCCTTCTACTTTCTGCGCCGAAGGAATCAGGAACGCCGAACGGGCTGATACAATAGTCCGCGCATGTCGTTCCTCGAAGGGCTGAATCCCCCGCAGCGGGAAGCAGTCACGCATCTCGGTTCGCCGTTGCTGGTATTGGCAGGCGCCGGCAGTGGGAAGACCCGCGTGATCACCTACCGGATCGCCTGGCTGATCCAGGAGGCCGGGCTGCGTCCGGAGCAGTTTCTGGCGGTGACCTTCACCAACAAGGCCGCCGGGGAGATGAAGGAGCGTGTGCAACAGATGTTAGAGGGCCGTGTGCCGCCGAACCGCCTGTGGGTCTCGACGTTCCATTCCACCTGCGTGCGGATTCTGCGGCGCGATGGACCGGTCGCAGGAATTCCCAAGGACTTCACCATTTACGACGAGGACGCTCAGCTCGCGCTGGTGAAGATGGTGGTGAAAGAACTCGGCCTGGACGACCACGTCTATACTCCACGTAACGTGCTGTCGCGGATCAGCCACGCCAAGAATCACGGCGTCACGCCGCAGGAGTCGTTCCAGGACGCGCGTGATCCCAAGGCCGAACGCATGGCGGTGATCTTCGAGCATTATCAAAAAGGCCTGCATCGCAACAAGGCCTTGGACTTCGACGACCTGCTGCTGGAGACGGTGCGCCTGCTGCGGGT
>CAYPHP010000807.1:0-2298 GCA_964410045.1 uncultured Acidobacteriota bacterium
GCCGGTCAGACGGGAATCCGAGTCGTGGTGATGACCTCCGACGACACTCCGGAGACGATGCTCAAAGCGATCCGCGAACAGGCTTACCAATACATCACGAAACCCGTCGATCCGCAGGCCCTGCTGGCGGTGGTGCGTGATGCGCTGGCGGTGTCGCCGGCTTCCCCGCCCTTCGAGGTAATTTCAGCCAAGCCCGAATGGGTCGAACTGCTGGTGCCCTGTGAGGCGGCCACGGCGGACCGCATCGAAGGCTTCCTCGAGCGCTTGGGAGCGGATCTCTCCGAGAGCGTCCGCCAATCGGTGGGACAGGCGTTTCGGGAACTGCTGGCCAACGCCATTGAGTGGGGCGGCCAGATGGATCCGAACCGCAAGGTGCGAATCGCCTGCCTGAGGACCGGGCGCATGATCCTCTATCGCATTGCCGATCCCGGTCCCGGCTTCCGTCTGGAGGATCTGCCGCACGCGGCCGTGAGCAACCCTGAGAACCCCTTACTGCACGTTCAAGTGCGCGAAGAAAAGGGCCTCCGCGCGGGGGGCTTCGGCATCCTGATGACCAAGTCGATTGTGGATGAGCTGATCTACAACGAGGCCCGGAATGAAGTGGTCTTCGTGAAGTATTTGGACTAGGGTCATGGAGTGCGGCGGCTTGCCGCCGCATGCGGTGGCAAGCCACCGCACTCCAAGGGACGACAACTCAGTGAGATTCGAATCCGCCGCGCCGTGAGATACTTGATCTGATGTCTTAGGCAGAGGCGGAGAGGAGTTTACTATGAGAAACGCACTGACAAGCATTTCCCTCGCAGTCCTGGTGGGCTTCTCCATGGGCATTGCATTGAACCTCTACACCCCGAACATGGTAGCCTTCGGGGCCTCCAACCCGGCAGATCCGAATTCGGCTCTCAAGAAGGTCACTCATGACGCGACGCTGACGGGCGACGGCACGACCACGGTACCGCTTGGGATCGCCAACGGCTCGGTCACCGCAGCGAAGATTGGCGCCCCGAGCCCGGCGGCAGGACAATTGCTGAGTTTCAACGGAACCGGTTTGGCGTGGCAGGCGCCGTCTCTGGGCGGAGTAAGAGTGGTGGACAGTCTAGGCCACGACGTCGGTCCCCTTAGCTCCAATGGCATCCAGGCGTTGCGCCGGATAGGGGCCTTCACCTTCTGGCTTAGCGTCGATCAAAACGGGTTCACCCACAACGCGATTACCTTTCTTCACACCACTGGTGATTGCTCCGGCCCTCGATATTTGGAGGCGGCAGGAACTGTTCTGGTGAGACCGTCCCGGAATAACGACACGCAAGTCTTCTTCCCTGCTGACCCAGTTCAGGAACTCCAACTCCGATCTTATGAAAAGGTGCTGGACCCTGGTCAGCCAGGAACTTGCGATGGGCCCTACAACTATGGAAGGACGTTCTCCCTCGGCCTGGCGACCAGTATGAGCCTGTCGGCACTGGGGCTGACCCCACCCTTTCACCTCGAGTTCTAAGTGGCCTCTTGACGCACGCGCCCTCTCCTAGTTATTCTAGGAGAACCATGGGCAAGGCTGTCGACCTCCTGCAAGGCACGCTGGACATGCTGATCCTCAAAGCCGTCTCCCTGGGGCCGCTGCACGGGTACGGTATCCTGCTGCGGATCGAGCAGATCTCCGGCTCGGCGTTCAAGATTCCGCAAGGATCTCTTTATCCGGCGCTGTACCGGCTGGTCCGCCGCGGGTGGATCGCCTCCGAGTGGGGTGAAAGCGAGAACAACCGCAAGGCGCGCTTCTATCGCCTGACCGCCGATGGCCGCCGCCAGCTTCGTGCCGAGACCGAGCAATGGGACCGTCTGAGCGGCACGATCGCCCGCGTGCTCCGGGCAAAGCCAGAGGAGGTGTGAAGTGCTCAGCGACTTCAGAAGCCGATTGGCCGCAGTCTTCGGACGGTCGCGCGCCGAGCAGGAGATGGCCGCCGAGCTGGCCGCGCACCTGGAACATCGGGTCGAAGACTTGATGGCGCGGGGCATGCCGCGCGCTGACGCCGAGCGTCAGGCGCGGGTGGAGTTCGGCAGCGTGGAAGCGGTTAAGGAGGAAGGCCGCGAGGCGATGGGATGGTGGTGGGCGGACGAGATTCGCCGCGACCTGCTGTTTGCCGCGCGCCTGCTGCGCAAGAATCCCGGCTTCACGCTCACCGCGCTGATCACGCTGGCGCTGTGTATTGGTGCCAACACCGCCATCTACAGTGTGGTGGACGCGGTGCTCTTCCGGCCGCTGCCCTACCCGGAGCCGGAGCGGCTGGCGGCAGTGGTCCGCAGTTACGG
>CAYPHP010000808.1:0-2290 GCA_964410045.1 uncultured Acidobacteriota bacterium
ACGAACCCCGCGGTCAGGCCCGCATACACCACCGTGCCTTGCACCCCTCCGAAGGTGACTTGCGGCAGGGTGACCACTTGCGCCGTGGGACTGGCGGGCGCCACTTGGCCTGAAGCGATCGCGGGATTCGTTGCGCCGAGTCCGGTGGCGTAGATCACCACCGTATCTCCCACGGCCGCCGGACTGGCAGCATCCTTGAGCCTTCCCTGGCCATCGAGGATCGCGCCTTGTTGTCCGCTGGTCACAAAGATTCCGGGCGCGGCCGGCGCGATGGTGATGCTCTCGATCGGTGTTCCAGCCGCAGTGAGTTTCACGAAGACCGGCGTGTTCGTGCTGGCGGGCAAGTCGAACGGAACCTGCGCGTTGATCTGATCCGCGCGGGAGTAGAAGAGCGGCACATCGCGGCCGCCAATCGTGAGGGTGGCTCCGCCGAGTTGCACGGGCAGCGGGAGGGAAGCCGTCGCGCCATCGGTGGTGGCGGCAATCCCGCGGCCGAACACGGAAACGATGCTGCCGGGCGCAATCGGGCTGTTCTTGGAGAATCCCGCGGCGTTGACGATCCCTCCCGGGTAAATGCCGGCCAGTGAAGTTCCCCCTCCCGGCGCGCCCTGGGACGTTGACGAGCCGGGCGTCAGCGGGTCCAGCAGCGAGCGCACGGTGATCGTCACCTGCGATGCCGAAGTTCCCGGTTTCCAGGTCCCCACATACGTGCCATTCCGCAGACTGGTCAAGATCAACGGCGGATCGCCATTGGAGAAACTGGCAACCACCGCGGCGTTCGGCACCAGGCTGGAGCAGTCATCCCGTACGGTAGCTTCGAGCGTAGCGGGGTATCCCACTGGAGACGTGAAGCTGCCGCCGAGGCTGCTGATCGTGACGAAGAGCCTTTGTGGAGTACAACCAGCGGCGGTGGGGCCGATCCCCTGGAATCCGCCGTCCGCCAATGAACCCCCGGTATTCGGCGTAATCACGAAGAGCACATTCACCGTCTGGCTGGTGTTGTCGCTGAAGAGCAACGTCATCGCTCCGAAATACGTTCCCGGAGTGAGGTTGCCAAGCGCCGGAGCAATGGTAAAGACGGCCGGTTGCGACGCCGTGAATCCAATGCGATCCGGAAACGTGTTGAGCCAATTTCCACCTTCGCGCGTGAGTACCCCGCGGACCGCCTGCAGGTCGCCGGGGGCCGAAGTGGCGATCCGCACGGACTGCGAGCCGGGGTCGGAGGTTCCGGCCTGGCGGACGAAGATCAGGCCGGAGGGCCGCACCTGAAACGGCGGCGCTGTTCCCGCCGGCAGCACCTGGAAGAAGACGGCGACGAATTGAGGCGAGTTGGCGGCGCCGGCGGACTCGACGCGGATCACTCCGCTGTAGGACCCGGCGCGCAAGCCGGCGGGGTTCACCTGCACCGTTACCAGCGGAACCTCCGTGGAACCCGCCACGCTGACGCCGCTGGTTGGGGTCACAGTCAGCCAGTTGCCTCCCGAAAAAGTCGAGGTCGTGGCGCTCCAACTCATCGAGCCCGCTCCGGTGTTGAGTACACCGAACGTGTCGCCCGGCACGGCTGCGCCGTTTTCCACTCCGGTGAAGGTCAGGCCGGTTTGACTAAGCAGCATGGTGGCGTTGCTGGCCGCAACAATCAGCGTTACACCCGCAGTGATCGCGTTGGAATCAGCGGAATTGACGACCCGTACCGTTCCCGAATATACGCCGACGGCCAGCCCGGTGGTCGCGGCGAAGACCTGTATGGTGGAGGGAGATCCCGGGCTAGCGGTTCCCGATGCGGCCGAAAGCGTGAGCCATGCTCCTCCGCTGGCGGTGCTGGCCTGCGCGGTCCACGAGAGCGAACCGCCGCCGGAATTAGAGATTGTCAGTTGAGCCGGCGCCGGATTGCTCGATCCCGCCACGCCGTTGAAGGTCAACGCCGCAGGTTCCAGCGACAACGAGGCGGGAGTCTGAGCCAGCACGTTGAAGCTCACGGCGATGGTCTGCGGACCTGTAGAGGTGACCGGCGCATCCACGATGACCACCTCCTGATATTGCCCCGCAGCCAGTCTGGTGGCGTCGGCGCGCAACTCGATCGTGCCGGGCATTCGTCCCGAGGTGGGCGTAATGGTCAGCCAACTGCCGGAACTCGTGCCAACACGCGCCGTCCAACTGACCCCGGCAATCGTGGAGGCCAGACGGATCGTCTGCGGCGCGGAGGCTGCGGCCCCCGCCTGCGCGGTGAAAACCACGGAGGCGGGCGCTGCGGTGTAGGTGGGCTGCCCACCGAGGACCGCGCGCACCCGGT
>CAYPHP010000809.1:0-2279 GCA_964410045.1 uncultured Acidobacteriota bacterium
CGCTTCTCCAGCGGAACTTGAGGCGCAGGGTTTGGCCCCGTTGGTGGCGCGTACCCTGGGACAGGGGCCGGTCTTCGAGGAAGCGGCAAAGGAACTGGAGAAGGTCCGCCAGGCCGGCGCCGAGCTGATCGTCTTCAGCGACTCGCGCTACCCGGAGATCTTGCGGCAGATTTTCGATCCCCCGGTAGTGTTGTACGCCAAGGGGAACACGGAGTTGCTGGCGGGGTCGAGCCTGGCGGTGGTGGGAGCGCGCAAGCCGACGCCCTACGGACTCGCGGTAGCCGAGCGGATGGCCACGGACCTGGCCACGCGCGGCTTGGTGGTCATCAGCGGCATGGCCCGCGGCATCGATACGGCGGCGCACCGTGGCGCGCTGGCCGCGGGCAAGACGATCGCGGTGCTGGGCTGCGGAATCGATTTGTGTTACCCCAGCGAGAATAAGCGGATCAAGGCGCAGATTGAGAAGGATGGCTTGGTGATATCCGAATTTCCGATGGGCGGATTCGCGGCGCCGCAAAACTTCCCCATCCGGAACCGCGTCATTAGCGGGCTGTCCCTGGGGGTGCTGGTGGTGGAGGCGGCTCAGTACTCCGGATCCCTGATCACGGCGCGCATGGCCATGGAGCAGGACCGCGAAGTGTTCTGCGTACCGGGCAACATCACCAACAAGCTCAGTTGGGGTCCGAACACGCTGATCAAGCAAGGGGCCAAGCTGGTGCAGGACTGGAAAGATGTGATGGAAGAGTTGCCGGCGGCGGTTCGCCAGCGGCTGCCCGTCCAGCCCGAAAATGAATCTTCCGGGGCTGGACCTGCATCTCTCTTCTCGGAGGGTCTCGGGCCGGTCGAGAAGGACGTCGACGGTTTGCTTCGTGTGGATCAGGCCCGTCAGATTGACGAGTTGTTGGCAGCCGTTCCACAGCATTCGCCTTCGGAAGTCCTGGCCGCTTTGCTGGAGTTGGAGATCAAGGGGCGAGCCCGGCAGTTGCCGGGGAAGCATTACGTGAAAGTGTTGTAGGCGGGTAAGAAGCGTTTTCTGACGTACGGGAAGCGCACGGAGTATTGTTCGCACTTATGGCTCAGACTAAGAAACGGCCGACGAAGACCGGCGGCAAGGCGGCCGAGGCTGCCGTCACGACGCCCAAGACGCGTTCCAGCGGGAAGTCGCTGGTGGTTGTGGAGTCGCCGGCCAAGGCCAAGACGATTCTCAAGTATTTGGGACCGAAGTTCATCGTGATGGCCTCGTTGGGCCACGTGAAAGACCTGCCCAAGAAGGACTTGGGCGTAGACGTCGAGCGGGACTTCGAGCCCAAGTACGAGGTGATCGCCACCAAGAAGAAGGTCATCGCCGAATTGAAGGCTGCGGCCAAAGGCGCCGACGCCATCTACCTGGCCGCCGACCCGGACCGCGAGGGCGAGGCCATCTGCCAGCACCTGGCCGAAGAACTGACCAACGGCAAGAAGGTGCACCGGATCCTCTTCAACGAAATTACCAAGCAAGCCATCGAAGCCGCGGTAGCCAATCCCACGGTGATCAACGCCCACTTGGTGGAGGCGCAGCAGGCCCGGCGGATTCTGGATCGCTTGGTCGGCTACAAGATCAGCCCGTTGCTGTGGGACAAGGTGCGCCGCGGGATTTCGGCAGGGCGTGTGCAGACCGTGGCCTTGCGCCTGATCGTCGAGCGCGAGAAAGAGATACGCGCCTTCAAGCCCGAAGAGTATTGGACCATCGACGCCCGGCTGGCCGCCGGCCTGCCCCCGGAATTCGATGCGCGCCTGATCAAGCGGCTTCTCAAGTCTCCCGATGCCGAAGGCAAGACCGAAGAGACGCTGGAGATCCACAACGGCGAGCAGGCCAAGCTCATCGAGAACGAGCTGCACGCCGCTGCCTACCTGGTCCACTCGGTGAACACGCGGGAAAAGCGGCGCAACCCGGTGCCGCCGTTTATCACCTCGAAGCTGCAACAGGATTCCGCGCGCAAGCTGCATTTTTCCGTCAAGCGCACCATGACCGTGGCGCAACGCCTGTATGAGGGTATTGAGCTGGGTCCGGAAGGCGCAGTCGGCTTGATCACTTACATGCGTACCGACTCGACGCGCGTGGCCGATCATGCGGTGGCCGAAGCGCGCGAGTTCGTCGGACGCGAATTTGGCGCTGCGTACCTGCCGGAGTCGCCCAACGTCTACAAGACCAAGAAAGACGCTCAGGACGCCCACGAAGCCATCCGGCCAACTTCCGCAATGCGCACGCCGGAATCGCTACAGAGCTTTCTGAGCGAGGA
>CAYPHP010000810.1:0-2277 GCA_964410045.1 uncultured Acidobacteriota bacterium
GGATCATCTCGTAGGCCTTGGCGGTGGCGCGCATCCCATTGGCGCTGGCTACTACTACGGGCCGAGTCGCCTGAGAGGCGGTCTGGGCAAAGCCCGGAATCACCCGGCTCAGCAGCGCAGCCGGTCCAGCAGCCAATAGATTGCGGCGAGAGAAAGAGAACATGATTACCTCCAGTGGCGTGTCTTAGGAACCGATGGTGAGAGCTTTTTCCCACCCCGTGGATGCCAGGGTGAAACCCTTGCTGACGCTCTGACGCAACTCGTTCCAAGTGCTTTCTGGAATGGCCAGGAAGGCGTCCACAACTTGGGGATCGAATTGCGTGCCTCGGAAGCGCAGGACTTCCTCCCGGGCCTGACCCACGGTGAGGGCCTTGCGATAGGGGCGGTCGCTGGTAATGGCATCCAGGGTGTCGGCGATGGAAAAGATTCGCGCGCCCAAGGGAATCTCAGAGCCGCGCAGCCCGCGTGGGTAACCCTGGCCGTCGAAGCGCTCTTGATGGGAAAGGATGATTTCGGATACCTCCTTCAGGTAACCGATATGCGCCAGGATGTCGTGACCGCGCTGGCAGTGCGTGCGCATCATCGCGGTTTCGTCCGGCGTGAGCGGGCCTTCCTTGCGCAAGATGGAGTCGGGCACTCCGATCTTTCCGATGTCGTGCAGGAAAGCGCCCCGGGCGATGGTCTTCAACTCCTCGTTTCCGACGCCCATGGCCCGGGCGATGGCCACGGTGAAAGCGGTCACCCGTTTCGAATGGCCCTGGGTCTCGGAGTCTTTCAGGTCCAGGGCGCTACCCAAGGCCTCCAGAGTGAAGTCGTAGGATCGCTCCAGTTCCTGCAGGGTCGCCTCCAAGGCCTCCGTGCGCTGGCGCACCAACTCCTCCAGATGGGACTGGTATTGGCGGTTCTCCAGGATCAGCCGACGCCGTTCCAGGGCCCGGTCCATGGCCACGAACAGTTGCTCGCGGTCAAAGGGCTTGACCACGTAGTCGTACGCGCCGGCGCGGATCGCTTCCATGGCGATGCGCACATCCTGCAGCGCGGAGAGCATCAGTACGGGCATATCCGGATACAACTTCCGGACGCGTTCGAGGAATTGCAGTCCATTCATCTCCGGCATGATGATGTCGGAGAGGATGAGGTGGTACTTTTCGGGGGCTGCCGCCAGTTCCTCCAGGGCCTTCGGGGCCAGCGGCGCAGGAGTGGTTTGGTAGCCGCGCTCCTCGAGCATGCAGCAGACGATTTCGCGCAGCGCGTCTTCGTCTTCCACCACCAGGATGTGATTCTCGCTCACGTTTTCCCGGTAGATGTTACTACAGGACAAAAGTGTTCTCCGGGGATCTTCCTTCGACGGTACCATTTTGGGAGAAAGCGGTTGGCAGGACCGGCCGGGCGGAGTAGAGTGAAGACACTTCGCAATGATTGCGCAGGCAACGACTCTGACCGCGGAAGTGGCTGTCGCTGGTCTCTTGTTGATCTCCGCGGCGCTCTATCGCGCCCATCCCCAACAATGGCTCGTGCGTTGGAACCTGGCCTGGGTCGCTTACCTCCTGCATCTGATCCTCTCCGGGTTCATGGATCAGCCATTACCATTTTCATTGCACTTGTTGCTGCCAGGCGTGTTGCTACTGACGGCGCAGGCCGGGGTCACCTCGGCCCTGGTGCAATTGGCGTGGAAGCCGCGTTGGGAGCGGCGGCTGCTGGCTTGGGCGATCACCTTGATCGTGACCTACGTGGCGCTGAGTCCTTGGCTGGGGGCCGTCCGTCCCCTGGCGGCCTTCTTCGGCATTATGGGGGCGGCGAACGTCCTGCTCGGCTGGTTTTACGCTCAAAGCCGCGCGAGGTTGGGAGCTTGGCTGCTGGTGGCGGCCCTGGTTCTGCGCACGGTGCATCTCCACCATCTCACGTCATTGGAAGCGACGTTCCTCGATTCCGTTGACCTGATTACGGCGCTGTTCGCATTGGCCGCCGGATTGGCCGTGGTGGCGGAGGAAATGCATGAGCAGATGCAATGGCGGCTGGGAGGCGCGCTTCTGGCCGGCGGACTTGCTCCGGCTATCACTCCCTCCGCGGTGGGGATCGGAGCGGAGATTCTCGCCCGTCCGGCGGGCGTGGAATTTCAGCGCAGCATTCGCGCCGTCTATTGCCGCCTGTTTCTGGAACACCAGCCGGAGTTTCGGAGCTTGGCTACTTGGGTTTCCGGACCGTCGGGGCCGCATTCCACCGTGGTCAGCAGCATGACCGAGTTGGAGCAAGCCTGTGTGCTGCTGGATGCGCCGG
>CAYPHP010000811.1:0-2270 GCA_964410045.1 uncultured Acidobacteriota bacterium
CGCCGGGCTTCCGCACATGTGCAGGGCGAAGCGGTAGACGCCCGCCTGCCGCCGCCGGTAGAGGAGCGTGAAGGCTTCCTCGTCTCCGGCCGCCATGCGCTGGAGCAGCACCCGGTCCTGGGGTTCATCACAGGGCACCTTCATTAGCTGTTGGACGGGCGAGAAGGGAAAAGTTCCAGAAAGATTTGCCAACCAAGGCCTGTGCACAAGCTTGGGTGGCTCTGAGCCTTTACTTCTCACGCCGCAATAGCTTGTTGTAGGCCTCGTGGGAACCGATCCCAGAACTCTGGAACGGCGTGCGAGCGAAAGCTCACCTGCGCGGAGGGCCTTCGGAAAGGGGCCGCGACAAGCCTTCGCGCACCTGCTTTTTCACTCGTTCCAGCAGATCCATGCCCGCTCCGCCGGAAGAGAAGTCGCGCTCGATCTCTTCGTCCCAGAGCGTGCGGTCCCGATTCACGATCGAAGTGGCCAAGGCCGTCTGCTCGCCCCTTGGCAACTCCTCGATGACGTGCTGGATTTGTCGCAGGTCCATTTGAGCTATTCTATCGCAACTCCCGCGCGCCGCCGTCCCGGGAAAGGAACCGGTAGGCAGGCCCTTCACTCCAGAGCGTCGGCGTCTACCATGTCCTTGGGCGGCCGGCGGCACGGTTGTTCCCGATGAACGACCTTCTGGCGAGGAACGACAAAGGGCCCATCAGACCATTGAGCCGGGTCTTCCAAGCTTTCGCGAAATCAAGACCGCCAAGCGACCGAATTGGTGAACCATGCCGCTGCCCGTCCGCTGTTGCGCTTCCACTCCATTCTCACGCCAGGATTCCGTGCTCTCCGTGCCTCGGTGGCTGATTTCAGATTGGGACCAAAAGTTCCACTAAGAAGTCCAGACGGAACTCGTCTACGTTTTTGAGATGCGCCCACTCTTGTTCTTGACTCTGTTGTTGGGCGCCGGAACCGCCGCCGGCGCGGAGCAGCCCCTGCTGGTGATCCTGGAAGAAACGGGTCAGGCGCGCGAGGGCTTGCCGGTGCTTCGACTCCATCCCGACCAGGACCGGATCGTTCGCACGCTTTCCCGCGGTTTCTCCGGACGCCTGGTCCGGCTCTACCGGCAGGTGCAGGAGTCGCTGCACAAGGCCGGCGGACCGCCACCGGAGTCCGCTTACCTCTTGTTCTCGTCGCAACAAGGCGGGTTTCCGCGGCTCGGTTTCTTTCTGGGCGCGGAAGACAAGCGGCAGGTGTGGTATGTGGACCTGCATCGGCGGCAGGCCCTGGTCGGCCGCTTCGGGGCGATGGACCAGATCTTTCCTCACGAGCTGGGCCACATCATTTTTCATCAGCTGGCCGGAGAACGGAAGTCGTGCTGCGCCAACCAGGTCCACGCCGTGGGAGTGCGCACCGACCCGGTTACTGCCTTTGACGAAGGATTTGCCGAACACTTCCAGGTGATGGCGCTCGACGATCCGGACGCCGATCCGGCCACCCGCGCCCTGACCACGAACACCCAACTGCGGGATCAAGCGGAGGCGCACCTCGAAGCCTATCGCCGGGAAATGACGGCGCGATGGTCACCGTTCACGCGGGAGCGCATCACCTTTCCCGCTTGGTTCAGCCAGAGCGAACAGCTTCTGCGCTACACCGCCGTGAAAAAGAATGCCTTCGCCTATGAGCCGCCGGTTGCAGAAGGCGATCTGTACTCTGCATATCTCCTGGAAAACATCTTGCCGGGAAACCCCGGAGGCCGGCCAAAGAGCGCGGCCCGAATGCTGTCGACCGAAGGCGTAGTCAGCACGCTGATGTACCGCTGGCTTCACACGACGCCCGTCGAGTCTGGATACCTCAAGCTCTTTGAGGCCATGGCCCGGCACAAGCCGCACAACCTGGTCCAGATGATCGCGGCCTATCAGACCACGTTCCCCGCTGAGGCCGCGCAGGTTGACGCGCTGGTTCGCGAGGTCCTCCTGGGCCAGGATCTGCCGAAGGCCCCTGAGATCTGGCTGGCCAATCCGGACTTCCGGACTGGCTCCACGGTCTTCGATCAATTCCGCAGCGTACCGCGCACGCATACCTTTGATCTGAACGCGGCCTCGGTGATCGATCTGCTCGGCGTGCCGGGAGTCGGCCCGGAGCTGGCGGAGGCGATCCTGAAGTCGGCGCCGTACGCCCGGCTCGAAGATTTGAAGGTAACGCCGGAGCTGACGGACCGCTTCCGGCGCATGGCGGCGGAAATGGAAAAACTGCTTGTGGACAAAGACAAGATGGAAGCCGGGCTTCCCTTG
>CAYPHP010000812.1:0-2249 GCA_964410045.1 uncultured Acidobacteriota bacterium
GCTTCTCGCACAGCACATGCTTGTGAGCCGCAATCGCGCGCAGCGTCCACGGCACGTGCTCGGTGTTTGGCAGGGGAATGTAGACGGCGTCGATGGCTGGATCGTCGAGCAGGGCCTGGTATCCCTCGACTGCGTTCGGGATGCCGTGCTCGCGCGCGTGCGCCTCGGCCCGTGCGCGATCGCGGCTGGCGACGGCCACGAGCGCGCTTCGTTTTGCGGCCCGCATGGCGGGAATGACTCGCCGGTTGATGCGTGCAGTGCCGAGAATGCCCCAATGCAGCATTCAGCTCTCAGCTTTCAGCTCTCGGCTTTCAGCTTTCGGTGCTCAGCTTTCGGCTCTCAGCTTGGCGAGCATGCGGCGATTGAACTCCTCGGACTGGCCGCGCGGGATCGACAACGTCTTCCAGGTCGGCCCGCACAGGTGTTTCGCCAGGAGCAGGATCTGATACGCGTGGCCGGCGTAGTGGGCCACCTGCCTGCTAATCGCCTTATAGACCGTGTGTGGCTCACCGCGGATCACCACGGTGCGCTGCAGGTCCGCGTCGGTCAGCGGCGTCAGCGCGTCGAACACGCATTTCCAGCCATGCTCCCATTCGGCGAGCAGTTGCTCACGTGTCTGCCCGGGATCCTCGAATTCGCGGTCCCGCATGCGGCTCGGCTTTTCGCCGTCGCTGGTGAGGAAGTCGATCCAGCGCGAGCGCATGTGGCCGGCCATGTGACGCATCAGGTTCGCGACGCTGTTCGAATCGTCGTCCAGCGTCTGGTGCAGCTGCGCGTCGGTGAGCTGTTCGATCGACTTGTCTGCGAGCTTCTTGATCTTCTGAAACTCGTCCAGCGCAACTTCGAGAATCGGTGACTCAGTCGGCATGTTCGATCACCACCAGGATGACGGACACTGCGTTTTTCAGCAGCTTGCTCGCCTAGAACGATCGCGTAAAGAGGGCGGTGATGGCTTTGCCGGCGGCGTCGGTCAGCAGGCGCGTGCCTGTGCCGGTGAAGTGCACGTGCTGGATCACCGGCTCGTCACTGCCGATGCGCGCCTTCCAGGCCTCGCCGTCCCACTCGAACCAGCCGTTCTTCTCCTGGTCGAACACAAAGAGCGGCTTGTTACAGAGCTTGGCGAACTCCGCGCCCCAGCCGGTGCCGCCGCGGACGGTCCCGTCGGGCTGGATCGCGCCGATGACGTAGATCTCCTGGCCGTTGTTGATCTGATACCAGATGCTCTGCAGGACCTTGCGGAAGGCCGGCGTGTCCGGGTAGCGGCGGTTCATCAGCTTCGACACGTACGCCAGGCTGACATCGCCGGCGTTCAGCTCTTCGTGATTGAGGACGCGCAGCCCGCGCGTCCGTACCGGCTTATGACCGTCGAACGAGAAGTTGACTTCCTCGATGCCGAAGCGCTCCGCGCACGCACCGAACTCGGCTTCCGCGCCTTGCGCGCCGCCGCTGAAGAGGATGACGTCATCGCGTCGCAACACCGGTTATTCCTTTTCTTCCTTTTCCTTGTCGGCGTCGGTCTCCGGTTCCGGTTCTTCATGCTTCATGAAGTCCGGCGTGATGTCCACCGAATCGTCGTCGGAGTCGTCCAGGTCGTACATCCGGCCGGAGAACTTCGTCGGAATAGGCCCGCGCGGCTTCTCTTCGTTCTTCTTGAACGGCTTCTTCTTGTCCTTCGGCGGCGCTGGCGGACCGAAATCACGCTGGCGCTGGTGACCGGCGCCGCCGCCCTCGGTGTGACCGGAGCGAGACGGGCTGCCAAACCCGCCGCCTGGACGCGGAGCGCCGTAACCACCGCCACCACCGCCGCCGAAGCCTCCGCCTCCCGGCCGAGGGCCGCCGTAGCCGCCGCTTCGCGGCGGGCCGCCGGGCCCCCGATCCTCGCGGGCGCGTGCCTCGCTCACCGCCAGTGGACGGCCCATGAACAGCTGGCCATCGAACTTGCGGATCGCTTCCTCGGCGACGGCCCGTTCGGCGTATTCGACAAAGGCAAATCCGCGCGCGCGGCCGGTTTCACGGTCGAGCGGACGCACTATCTGCGTTGGCGGGCCAACTTGCGCGAAATGCGTACGCAAGTCGTCCTCGGTTGCTTGATAAGGCAAGTTGCCTACGAACAATCTGACTGGTGGCACGGTGCGCTCTAACAGGTAACGACTACAGCAATGACGATAGGTTTCTGGGTTGCGGGTGGAGGTGGGTCGTTTCTTTGGGGGGAAAGCTTAGCAAATCTGTCAAATGCTCACAAGGCCTCG
>CAYPHP010000813.1:0-2243 GCA_964410045.1 uncultured Acidobacteriota bacterium
CCCCTAGAATGCGCCCCTCATGTTCAAAAATGCCTGTTACTTCCGGATTGCGGACGGCTTCGAGCTGCCCGAGCTTCCCGCACTTGAGAAAGTGCTGCACAAGACGCGCTTCATCCCCACGGGGCCGACAGCTGCAGAGTCCAGCGGCTGGGTGCCCCCGCGCGGCGGCAAGCACACGCAGCTGGCCGAGCTGGTGGGCGGCCAGCTGATCCTGAAGCTGTGCACGGAAAAGCGGGCGGTGCCCTCATCGGCCATCAAGTCGGCCGTTGAAGAAAAAATCGAGCGCTACAGGAAAGAGACAGGCCAGGAGCGCGTCGGGTCCAGGGCCAGGAAGGAGTTCAAGGAGGAGGTGCTGCTGGACCTGCTGCCGCGCGCCTTCACCAAGCGCAGCCACACCCTGCTGTGGCTGGCGCCGCAGCAGCGCATGCTGGTGGTGGACAGCGGCACGCTGGCCGGCGCCGACCGGATCGTCTCGGCCCTGCTGGAGGCCCTGCTCGAGATACCGGGCGTGGGCGCCGCGCTGGACCTGCAGCTGATCCCCACGGAGCTGTCGCCCTCCACGGCCATGGCGCAATGGCTGAGCACGCGCGAGGCGCCGTACCACTTCACCATCGATCGCGACTGCGAACTGAAGACACCCGACGACCAGAAGTCCAGCGTGCGCTACGCGCGCCACACGCTGGACATTGACGAGATTGCGCAACACATCGCGGCCGGCAAGGTGCCGACCCAACTGGCCATGACCTGGAACGACCGCGTGTCGTTCGTGCTGAGCGACGCGGGCCAGGTGCGCCGCATCAAGCTGCTGGACGTGGTGATGGAAGGCGTGGACAAGCCCGGCAAGGACGAAGACGGGTTTGACGCGGATGCCGCCATCCTGACCGGCGAGCTGGCCGGGCTGATTCCGGATTTGCTGGAGGCGCTGGGGGGAGATGGCCAGGCGGGGGGTGAAAAGGGCTGAGGCTGTTATAGCGGCTGTACTTGGCGGCTTGGGGTCGAAAGCGGACGTCCGCCGACGGAAGATCGCCCCGCAGATTGCAAGATTAACGCCCTGAACCGGCGCGTGAAGGTTAAGCCGTTTCCGGTCCGTCCACGATCGCGTGTTCAGCCTTGAACTGTGCGATCTCACTTTCCGTGGGCGGGGTGGTGAACCGCGCGATGACCTTGTCGTCCCAGTGCAATCGCAGGAGCGGGTCGTGATACAGGACGTCTCGTGTCGACGATAGGGCCAAGCCGTACGAATGCTGAATCATCTGGTTGTTCATTACGCCTAGGAACGCCTGATTTACCAGGTCGATCGTCCCTTCCTCTCCATCCCAGCGTCCGACCAACAACGAGTGCTTTGTCAGCGGGAAGTAGACTTCCGAGTTCTTAAGGCCGAATCCAGGGCTATAGCGCATGTACGCCGGGACCCTCTCCGGATCGATGTAGGCGATCACCACCGGACGGTCTGTCGTGATGAACTCCCCGTATGTCCCGTCTGCGGCGTACAGCGTCCACTTCCGCTGGCCGAGGAGTTGCAGGACCGTCTCAAACAGTTTTATCTCGGTTCCAATGTGGTGTTCTCGTGCGACCTCGATCTTGTACTCACCGCGCTCGTGGAACTCTTTCGCCTCCTCGTACGTGACGTTGTGCATCTTCCCGGTTGCCTCTTGCATCCGCTTGTTCTCTGACTCCCACCGCTCCTTCTTTTCAAGAACGAGGTCCATGATCCGCGTGGCGACACGCGCTTGGAAGTCGCGCATGTTCTTCCGCTGCTCCGGAGAACGTACTGCGAGAAGGGCCATAAGGTTCAGAATGTAGTTCTTGTCCTCGCCCGCGAAGGTGCGAGTCCGCACGACATTCCGAATCGCTTCGCAGGCCTTGGATTCGAGCTTGCTGAACTCCTCCTCAAGCCAGTCCGGTTTACGTCCCTGCGCCTCGAACCGCATGAAGTCGCGCTCCGCGCAAACATTGCGAGTGTTCGTTTCGTACGTACGCTTGTCCTGAAAGTCGTGGACGACCACCAAGTGGTGCTTCCCACGCTTCCAACCGAACCCGCGGAGGTAGCCCTGGGGGATGTAGTGGTGGTTGCGCGACTCGGCCATTGGTGAATTATCGGCCGTCGCTCGTGTTCGGCAGGTCTCCGTGAGACGTAGGGTGGGACCTTCATTGCGGCAGGCACTCCGTGATGTCCGCTATCGGCCAGAACCAGCCCTAACAACCCTCACACCCCCGGCAACGGCAACGCCGTCTTGTACCGC
>CAYPHP010000814.1:0-1875 GCA_964410045.1 uncultured Acidobacteriota bacterium
GGCTGCGGCTGAGATGGCGTCATAAAAGCCTGAGAAGATCAGGCGGAACTGCTGCTCAAGTTCCGCACTCGCGGCCGCATACTGGGTTGAGTAGCTCGACCCCACGCTGATGCCGAAGAACTTCTTCGTCTTCTTGATGTCGGTGTAATAGCTCGCATCAAAGCCGCTCGAGAGGATCGATCCCAGCGACTGCGCGCCGCCGTAGATGCCCTGGCCGATGATGCTGGTCTTGGTGCCAAAGAGCGCATTGACGATGCTGCCCAGCACCTTGCCAAGCCCGCCCAGCAGCTTTGCCCCGAGGAAGCCGATGGCCGCACCGATCGGCCCGGCAATGGCAAGGCCAATGCCCGCACCGATCATGGACCCGGTCTTGCCACCGACGAAGTTCGAGACACCGGTGAGAGCCGAGGTCAGCCCGCCAAGAATACCTGTCGCCTTGGTCCCGGTCTGGATGCCCGCAGCCGAGGCATCAAAACCATTGGTGCGGATGATAAGATTGGTGAGCCCGCCGATATTGGCTTCGATGTTCTTGAGCGAGGCCAGCATCGCGGCGGAATACCGCATGGTCAGCGTGTCGACCTCGCGCAGGTGGTCGATGGATTTGGAGATACTCTCGGACTTCGCCGTGCTGTCCCCGAACACCGTGCCGGTGCCGTCATTGGTGACAGGCGCCTTGCCCGAGCCCCCGAACGCTCCCGAGATGGCAACACCCAGCGAAGCGATCACACCGGCCGTGACGGCGCCGGCAGCAATGTTGAGCGGGAACGGCAGCGAACGGATGGCGTTCACCACCGCTTCGACGGCCTTGATGCCGGTCGTAATAATCGAGTTGCCCTGTTCAACCCCGGCGCGCGCGGTATCGGACGCGGCCATCGCGGTGTCGCTGGTGACCTTTGCGACAGTCTGCGCGCCAATGAGGCCGATCTTCACCGCAGCATTCTTGATAGCGATGGCCAGCTCGAAGGCACGGAACACCTTCTCGGCCGCCAGCATCGCCTTGTAGCCGTCCGAGCCTTCCTCGAAAAACCCCTTCGCGGCGGAAGCTAGGTTGCCATAGTGGTTGATCTCGGCCGAGGCCTGCGCTGCGCGCGCATCGGCATACTGGAACGAGGTCTTGCCGTATTCGCGCTCGGCATCAGCAACCCGCTTGGCAGATGCCGCCTGCGCCGAGGCAAAGCGGGTGATCTCGACCGTAATGCCGCCTATCGCGCCGCCAACCGAACCGAAGGCATCAGCCATGTTGCTGGCAGCCGCCTGCGTTGCAGACACCATGTCCTCCAGGCTTTGGAGGAACTGTTCCTGCTCCTTGACCTGAAAGTCGTGCTCGATAAGCGCCGTCTTGGCAGCCCGGTATCGCTCCCAGGCAGCCGCGCCGCGTTCGAGCACGATCTGCTCTTTTTCGGCCTCGAGGTTCGCCAGTTCCTGCGCCTTGGTGGATTTGCCGAGCATTGCGACCTGCAGCTCGAGCAGGGCGACCGTGTTCTTGATGAACTCCTTCTCGGCCTGCGCCTTTGTTGCCGTTTCCCAGGCTTCGCCCGCCTGCAGGATCGCGAGCCGGGCTTCGTCGGTCGGCGCCTTCAGGGCTGCCATGGCGACTTCCATGCGCTTGATCTCGATCGGGGTCTTGCCGATCTTGGCGGTCTCGAGCTCGAGATTGCGGGCAAAGTCCTGCGCGGCCTTCAGCGCCTTTTCCGCCTCGGTGGTCTTGGGGCCTTTGGCGGTCTTGTCCGCCTTGTCGCCGCGGATCTCTTCAGCCTTGGCGGCAAGCCGCGCCTTGGCAGCAGCGATGGTGTTCTCACGCCACTTGGCCGAGAAGCTGTCCATCATCGACATGGCATCGCCAAAGGCGGCCGAGAACTCACTCTGGATCTGGCC
>CAYPHP010000814.1:1885-2241 GCA_964410045.1 uncultured Acidobacteriota bacterium
GTCGAACCGGCAAAGCTGTTTTCCATGCGTGGCAGAGCAACGCTCTCAACTCGAGAAATGGTCGAAAGACCCACGCGGTCGAGAAGCGGGTTCACCCGGTCGACGAGCCAGTTGATGGCGGCAATCGCCTTGTTCGCCATGAACTCGACGCCGCTGATGGCAAGGTTGGCAGCACCTACGGCCGCTTCGCCGATGACGCCGGGGAGCGAGGACCAGAGGATCTTGATCGCGCCGAACCCGCCGACCCAGCCTGCGTAGATGAAGGCGATGGCATATTTTCCGACCTGCATGATCGCGTCGAACGCGGTCGTGGCCCAGTCCTTGAGGGTCGAGAACACCGAGCCGAGGTTGAGCCC
>CAYPHP010000815.1:0-2236 GCA_964410045.1 uncultured Acidobacteriota bacterium
CAAGAGACATATGAAAACACCTCCGCTATTAGGCTATCCATAGGATAGCCCAACAGCGCGGAGGTGGAGTTGGAAACCTACCAGGTCAGGCGCAGGCCCATCTGGGTGATGCGCGGAAGGTTCGACTGGCTGGTGATCCGGCCGAAGTCCGAGCTAGTCGGCGTGAGGTTCGGAGCGTTGTGAATCGGGTGGTTGAAAAGGTTGAAGAACTCGCACCGGAACTGCAAGTTGATGCGCTCGGTGAGCTTGGTGTTCTTGATCACCGAGAAGTCCATGCTGTTGACGCGGTCCTGGCGCAGGTCGGAGAAGCGCGAGGGGAAGAAGCGATAGTTGCTCACCAACTGGATGCGGGCGTCGGCGCGTTGTTGAGCCGCGGTCATGGTGGCGCCGGAGGCGTCGGTCCTGAAGTAAAAGGGGCTGGTGTCGAAAGCCTGGTCCACATTGTGGGTGTCGGGATTCAACTCGCCCCCGAAATAGACGATGTTGCCCCAGGTCAGTGGCGTGCCGGACTGGAGGTAATAGATCCCGTTGACGTTCCAGCCGCCGATGAAGATGTTGGCGATGGTGGAAGCATTGCTGCCCCAAGTGCGGCCACGGCCGAACGGCAGGTCGTAACTGGCATTGACTACGAAACGATGGGGGCGGTCTTCGCCGGCCACCCGTTTCTCCAGGTTGGCCATATCGGAATCGTTCAGGCGGCTGCGCTTTTCGATCAAGCGCGACCACTGGTAGTTGGCCAGGAAGGTCAGACCCTGGGAGAAGCGTTTCTCGACTCGGGTTTGCCACATGTGGTAGTACGAGCTGCCTTGGCTGACGCCGTCAATCCGCACGGTGGTGAACTGCGGGAACGGCCGGAGAAGCTGTGAACGGGCCACGGTGGAACCGTTCAACGTGGTGCCGGGAAGCAGATTCAGGAACGGATTGGTCACGGCGGCGGTCAGAGAAGTGTTGGTTGCCGTCTGAGACGCGTCGCGGAAGGGCGAGGTGCTCAGGAACTGCCGCGGGATGAAGTTGTATTGTTCGTAGTCCACCGGCAGGTGCACCGCGTGATTGCCTTGATAGCCGGTTTCCACGACGATGTTACCAGGCAGTTCCCGCTGAACCGTGAAACTCCAGCGCAGCGAGTAGGGATTCAGCGGGTTGGGATTGACGATCCGGGCGGTTTGTCCGAGGAACGTGGACAGCCCTGCCGAGGCGCCGGTGGGCTGCTGGATTCCCGCCTTGAAGGGGCTGGAAAGCGTGTCGTTGGGTGTCAGGAAGCTGTCCAAAGTCGGGACGAAGGTGGTGGTCTGGCTGAAACCCTGCTGATAATTGTTGGCCGCGACCACGCCGATCGGGAAGAAAAAGACTCCCACTCCTCCGCGCAGCACGGTCTTGCTGCCCATGACGTCGGGCTTCCAGGCGAAGCCCAATCGCGGGCTGAAGTAGCCGTTGGTGGAGTAGAGATCGCGTCCGTTTTGTCCGGCGAACACCATGCCGCCATTGACTCTGAACGCGGACGCCGCCAGCTCCGGAATCGGGCTGCGGGCATAGGCGGCGATCGCCGCTGCCGAAATCGGGCTGGCGGTGGTTCCGTCAAAGCCGTTGACCATCCGGTTGTAGCGCTCGGTGGTCGGGAGGTCCCGTTCGTAGCGCAGTCCAAGGTTCAGCGTTAAGTTGGGCGTGACCCGCCAGTCGTCATGCACGAACAGGGAGAAGTAGTTGGCCTGCTGGGCGCGGGAGGCGGCGATGTCGAACGAACCCGCGGTCGGCAAGCCCAGCAGCAGGCTGGCCAGATCCTGCCCCAAGGGCGCATTGGCGGAGTTGTCCAACGGTCCGCGGGTCCAGTTTTCGCGGAACTGGTAGCTGCCGCTGGAGTTTCCAAAGCCGTAGGAATACTCGCGGGCCATGCGCAGGTCCACTCCCGCCTTGAAGCTGTGCTTGTTCATCACTTTGGTGAGCGTGGAGAAGATCTGGAACGTATCGTACGGGGTGAGGTTGCCCCCGTCAGTACCGATGTCCGTGAACTGGTTCAAGTCGATCACCGGCAGGACCAGGCGGGCCGACGCCGCCTTCAGGCTAGCGGGAAAGCCCAGCGTGGTGAAATCGAAGCCGTTGCTGGTGCGCGTGTTGCTCTCGGTAAAGCGGGTCCAATTCAGGCGCGTATTCAAGACCGCGGTGGGCGTCAGGGTGATCACGTCGTCCAGCGTCGAACCCCAGTTATCGCGGCCCAGGAAATTGCCGGTGGCGATGTTGA
>CAYPHP010000816.1:0-2235 GCA_964410045.1 uncultured Acidobacteriota bacterium
CCCGGCTTCAGCCCTCCCAGCTCTTGCAGGGCCGGCGGCACGATCAGCGGGGCCATCAGCAGTTCGTAGATGTCGAAGGCGAAGCCGAGGGCGGCTACCCCGCAGATCACCCACTGGAGCCCGGTCAGGCGTTGTTTCATGGAATCCGGGAATCTTAGCACAGACCGGCTGCCGGGCGACGTTTGCATCCTTTGACAACCGCGGCGTATGGCGGCAAGGCGAAGTGTTAGAATGATTCCGCCCCCACGGCTTCGGAGGCAACACATGCGAAAGATGTGGACGTCTCTGGCCGCTTTAGTGTTTTCCGCGGCTTTATTCTCACAAACCACGGCCTCGCTTTCCGGCCGTGTAGAAGATCCGTCCGGCGCTGGCGCGCGGGGCGCGAAGGTGACGGCCAAGCACGTCGAGACCGGAACGGTCCGCAGCGCTTTGAGCGGCGACGACGGCCGCTATGCGCTCCCGTCCCTGCCCGTGGGGATCTACGAGATGCGCGCCGAGGCCAGCGGATTCCCGCCGCTGGTGCAGCGTGACGTGACCCTGGCGGTCGGTGATACGGCGCTCCTGGATTTCAAGCTCAAACTGGGAAGAGTGGAAGAGGAGATCACCGTTTTCGGCGAAACCTCCTTGGTCAACACCTCCACGTCCGAACTGAGCTACCTGGTGAGCAAGGAAGCGGTCACCAATCTCCCGCTGAACGGCCGCAACTACACCGACCTGGCGTTGCTGCAGCCGGGCGTGGTCTCCTATCCCTACCGCGACGGAGGGTCGGTGGTGGCCCACGGATTGGGCGCCAGCGTCAACGGCCAGGATCCGCGGTCGAATGTCTACCTGCTGGACGGCACGCCGCAGAACGACTTCACCAATGGACCCGCCGGAAGCGCCGCGGGCACCGCGTTGGGCATGGAAACCATCCGCGAGTTCCGCGTGGAGACCAACGTCTATAGCGCGGAGTTCGGACGCAACTCCGGAGGCCAGATCACCGCGCTGACCAAGTCCGGCACCAACACCCTGCACGGCAGCTTCTACGAGTACTTCCGCAACGACAATCTGGACGCGCGCAACTTCTTCGATCCATCACGCAAGCCCAAGTTCACGCGCAACCAATTCGGGACCAGCGTGGGCGGGCCGGTACGCAAGCAGCGGGTCTTCTACTTCCTGGGATTCGAAGCCCTCAAGGAGCGCCTGGGCAAGACCATCATCTCGGTGGTTCCCGACGAGAACGCGCGGAACGGGATCCTGCCCGGCGTCGCGCCATTCGCGGTGAACGCCGCGGTGCGCCCTTATCTCGATCTGTATCCCGCGCCCAACGGACGCAACCTGGGCGGCGGCCTGGCCAACTCGGCGTACGGGTTCAACCAGAAGTTAAGCCAGTACTTTGGGCAAGGACGCCTGGATTTCAACCTGGGCTCGGCGCACCAGGCCTTCGCCCGCTACACTGCCGACGACGCCGATCAGTTCCTGCCCACCGACTTCCCGCAATTCCCGCGCCAGTTCGTCTCGCGCAACCAGTTCCTGACGCTGGAAGACACCTGGATCGTCTCGCCGCGGACCCTGCACACCTTCCGCGGCAGCTTCGCGCGCACGCGCATCGGCCAGTTTGTGCAGGCCAACGTGCCGGCGTCGGTCGCTCCGTTCGTTCCCGGACGCGGCATGATGGGCGGCATCGACATCGGAGGCATCCCGGGACGCTTCGGTCCGCAGACCACCGCCAATCTGCGCTTGACCCAGAACGTGTTCGGATTCGAGCACGGCATGGTTCACACCGCCGGAAAGCACATCCTCAAGGCTGGATTCCTCGCCGAGCGCTATCGCGACAACATGTTCAACCCCACGTTCTCCCTGGGGATCTATACCTTCGCGAATCTGGAGAACTTCCTGCGCAATCGTCCGGCCAGCTTTCTGGGTCTGACTCCCACGGGAGCGCTCGACCGCTACTGGCGGTTCACGCTGTTCGGGTTCTACGTGCAGGAGAGCTATCGCGCCACCGCCCGGCTGACGCTCAACGCCGGTCTGCGCTACGAGTTCACCACGATGCCCAAGGACATCTACGGGCGGGACTCCGCGCTGCCCAATCTGAATGCCGCGGCGCCGACCACGGGCCAGCTCTATGAGAATCCGACCAAGAAAAACCTCTCCCCGCGTTTCGGTTTCGCGTGGGATGTCTTCGGCGACGGCCGGACCTCGTTGCGCGGCGGTTACGGATGGTTCTTCAACACCAACAACCAGCAGAACCTG
>CAYPHP010000817.1:0-2231 GCA_964410045.1 uncultured Acidobacteriota bacterium
ACCGCCGACGGCATGCGGCCCAGCAGAGCCGACACTTCCGAGCCGGCCTGCGTGAAGCGGAAGATGTTGTCGATGAACAGCAGCGTATCGGTGCCTTCTACGTCGCGGAAGTATTCCGCAACGGTCAGGCCGGTGAGGCCGACGCGCAGACGCGCTCCGGGCGGTTCGGTCATCTGCCCATAGACCAGGGCGACCTTGGACTTGGTCCAGTCCTTAGGATCGAGAACCTTGGACTCCTGCATTTCCAGCCACAGGTCATTGCCCTCGCGGGTACGCTCGCCGACGCCGGCGAATACCGAGAAGCCGCCGTGCTTCAAGGCTACGTTGTTGATCAGCTCCATGATCACCACGGTCTTGCCGACGCCGGCGCCGCCGAACAAGCCGATCTTGCCGCCCTTCAGGAAGGGCTGGACCAAGTCGATGACCTTGATGCCGGTCTCAAACATCTGCTGGGTGACGCTTTGCTGATCGAAGGTCGGAGCGGCGCGATGGATGGGCATGGACTGCTTGGCGTTCACCGGACCCATGTTGTCCACCGGCTTGCCGATGACGTTGATCACCCGGCCCAGCGTTTCCCGGCCGACCGGGACGGTGATGGGCCCGCCGGTATCGCGCGCGGGCATGCCGCGGACCATGCCGTCGGTGGGCTGCAGGGCCACGGTGCGCACCCGGCTCTCGCCGATGTGCTGCTGCACTTCCAGAATCACGTCGATGGGCGTGGGCACGTCGAAGCCCTCGCTGGTCACGTGGATGGCGTTGTAGATGGTCGGCAGATGGCCCTCGGCAAACTGCACGTCCACGGCCGGTCCGGCTATCTGAATCACGCGTCCGACATTGCTTTCGGTAGTAGGCATGTTCGTTTTATCCCAGTGCGGCTGCGCCGCTGACAATCTCGATAATCTCGCGAGTGATGGTCGCCTGGCGGATGCCGTTCATCTTCAGCGTCAGGTTGTCGATCATCTCCGCGGCGGACTTGCTGGCCTTGTCCATGGCGGTCATGCGCGAAGCGTGCTCGGCGGCCGCCGACTCCAGCATGCAGCGGTACACCTGCAATTCCACGTAGCGCGGCATCAGTTTTCCCAACAACTCCGCCGGCGGCTGCTCGTAGATGAAGTCCACCTGCTCACCCTTGGCGGGGGCCATGTCCGGGTCCACATCCTCCTTGCTCAACGGCAGCAGGACGATGGTGTTCAGCTTCTGCGCGATCACGCTCTTGAACTCGTTGTAGATGATGTAGACGATGTCGGCGCGGCCGTCGCTGTAACGCGCGCTGATCTCCGTGGAAATTTCCCGGGCCGAGGAGTGCTCCACCTTGGCGAAGATGTCGGCCCAATCGGCGGCCAGCGTCCGGCGGCGACGGAAGAAGTCGCGCGGCTTCTTGCCCACGGCGATCATCTCCACTTCCTGTCCCTGATGCTCTTGCAGAAACGCCATGGCCAGCTTGTTGACGTTGGTGTTGAAGGCGCCGGCGAGCCCTTTGTCGCCGCCCATCACCACCAACAGGATCTTCTTCGGAGCGCGCCGGGCCAGCAACGGGTGCAGCGGACCGGTGTCGCCTTCCGGACGCGCGGCGTTCAAGCGGGTCACCAGGCTGGCGATCATGCTGCGCATCAGGTTCGAGTAGGGACGCGCGGCAATCACCCGCTCCTGCGACCGGCGCAGACGCGCCGCCGACATCATCTTCATGGCCTTGGTGATCTGCTGGGTGTTCTTTACCGAGCGGATCCGCCGTCGAATGTCAATCAGTGATGGCATCGTCTCTTACTAACCCGCTAACCTCTAACCCGCTTTCTGCTGTTCCAAGAACCGTTGTTTCGCATCGCGCAGAGCGCTATGAATCTCGTTGCGCAGATCGTCGGTCAGTTCCTTCTTCTCCATGATCTTGCGTTCCACGTCGGGACGGGAACTGTCCAGGAAGCTGTACAGGAACTTCTCAAACGGTCGGCAGCGATCCACCGGCAGGTCGTCCATGTAGCCGTTGGTGCCGGCGAAGATGGCGATCACCTGCTTGGCCACCGGCAGCGGCACAAACTGGTCCTGCTTGAGGACTTCCACCAGACGTGCGCCACGGTTGAGCTGGGCCTGTGTAGCCTTGTCCAGGTCCGAGCCGAATTGGGCAAAGGCAGCCAGTTCGCGGTACTGCGCCATTTCCAGACGCAGCGCTCCGGCCACCTGCTTCATCGCCTTGATCTGGGCGTTGCCGCCGACGCGGCTGACCGAGATGCCCACGT
>CAYPHP010000818.1:0-2213 GCA_964410045.1 uncultured Acidobacteriota bacterium
AGGAGATCGCCATGGCGGTCACGGCGACCACGCTTTCCCTGGTGGTGGTTTTCGCTCCCGTGATGTTCCTGTACGGCGTGCCCGGACGCTTCCTGCGCAGTTTCGGCGTGACCGCGGCGGTGGCCATCATGGTTTCGCTGCTGGTGAGCTTCACGCTGACGCCCATGCTCTGCTCGCGCTGGATCCGCAAGAAGGACGTGGAGGCCGCGGCGGCCACCGAACACGGCTCCTCCAAGGAATCCGGATTCTATCGCTGGCTGGAGAATTCATACATCCGCTCGCTGGAGTGGAGCCTGGCGCACCGTTGGGCGGTGCTGGGAATCTGCGCGGTCACCCTGGTTTCCATCGTTCCCATCAGCGGATTCGTGGGCAAGGATTTCTTCCCTTACGACGATCAGGACGAGTTCGAGATCGTCGCCAAGATGCCCGAGGGAACGTCTCTCCAGGGCAGCGATACGGTGCTCCAGAAGATCGAAGAGCAGTTGCGCAAACTGCCCGAGGTTCAGCACCTCCTGACCACAGTGAACTCCGGCGGACAGGGCAGCGTCACGGACGGCTCGATCTACGTGCGCCTGACGCCGCTCAAGGAACGCAAGACCGGGTTGAGCCAGTTCGCTATCATGGATCGCGCCCGCAAGGAGATTCAGAGCCAGTACCCCGGAGTGCGGATCAGCGTGCAGAACGTCAACGCCATCAGCGGCGGCGGCTTCCGCAACACCCCGGTGAACATCGTGCTGCGCGGTCCCGACCTGGCGCGACTGACGGAGCTTTCCGGCGAGATGCTGGAGCGCATGAAGAAGGCCCCCGGCATCGTCGACGCCGACAGCTCGCTGAACGTCGGCAACCCCGAAGTGCAGGTGCATATCCTGCGTGACAAGGCCGCCGACCTGGGCGTCTCCGCCGCCGACATCGCACAGTCGTTACGGCTGATGATCTCCGGTGAAGTGGAGATCACCAAGTACAAGGAAGGTGACGAACTGTACGAAGTGCGCACGCGCGTGAAGCCGGAGCAGCGCGGCAAGGCCGATAACGTGGCCGGACTGATGATTCCGGCCGCCGGCGGCCGCCTGGTGCGCCTGGACAACGTAGCGCGCGTCGAGCGCGGCACGGGTCCAGCGCAGATTGACCGCTACAACCGCCAGCGCCAGGTCCTGCTCAGCTCCAACATGGCCACCGGCGTGGCCCTGGGTGACGCGGTGAACACCGTGGTGGGGATCGTCAAGGAAGTTGGACTGCCCCCCGGCTACGACTATTTCGTGATCGGGCGCGGCAAGGTCTTTCAGGAGTTGATGCTCAGCTTCGGGGTGGCCGTGGGCCTTTCGCTGATTTTCATGTACATGGTCCTGGCGGCGCAGTTCGAGAGTTTCGTCCACCCCATAACCATTCTCTCTTCGCTGCCGCTGGCCGTACCCTTCGCCCTCCTCTCGCTGGCGCTGGCCGGGAAGACGCTGCACATGTTCAGCGCGTTGGGAATCCTGCTGCTGTTCGGCGTGGTCAAGAAGAACTCCATCCTGCAAGTGGACTTCACCAACCGGCTGCGCGAGCAGGGCCGCGACCGTCACGACGCCATCATTGAGGCCAACCGCGCGCGGCTGCGTCCCATCCTGATGACCACCATTTCCATCATCGCCGGGATGATTCCCACGGCCCTGGGGACCGGCGCCGGCTCCGGATCGCGCTCCGCAATCGCCACCGTGATCGTCGGCGGCCAGACCCTTTGCTTCTTGCTAACCCTGCTGGCGGTCCCGGTGCTGTACACGGTGTTCGACGATCTGCGCGGCAGGGCCAAGCAACGCGCGGTCGCCCGGACCGAAGCCCCTGCCGAAGCATAGTCTCCCCATTTAATGTGACCTGGCCCCGCTACTTGTCGTAAGACTGGTAGAGAGCACAGCTATGGAGCCGGAACTGCTTCAGCGGTTCGCGCACGGCGACCTCGAAGCCTTCGAGGCCCTGTTCCGGCAATTCCAGGGCTTGGTCTTTAGCTGGATCGCGCGGATTGTGGGCGATCGCGGTGTGGCCGAGGACCTGACCGTGGAGGCGTTCTGGCGGATCTACAAGGCGCACGCGCGCTTTGATCCCCGGCGGGGCTTCGAGCCTTGGGCGCGGCGGATTGCCACCAACGCAGCCCTCGACTACCTGCGGACTGCGCGGCCGGAAGCGGCGCTCGATCCCGAGCGTGTGGCCGCCCCGCCGGCCAAGGCGCAGGAGATTTC
>CAYPHP010000819.1:0-2210 GCA_964410045.1 uncultured Acidobacteriota bacterium
GCCGAGACCACCCCCTGGGTCCACCTCGACATCGCCGGCACGTTCATGGCCGACTCGACGGACGGGTGGGTACCCGGCGGCGCGACCGGTGTGATGTGTCGGACGCTGACGCAGCTGGCGCTGGACATGGCCAGGTAGGATCCGCAACCGCCGGCGCCAGGGCGGGAGGAAGCTGTTTCTAAGCATGGATTCGAGGAGTGAACTGGATGCCTGACCGTTCAATGAAGCCCGTCGACGTGCCGCAGAGCGTGCTCAACCGCTACAAGCAGCTTCCGATCGCCACCGTCTGGGGCGCCCTCAAGAAGGAAGGGATCCACAGCTACATGGAGGGCGTCCGCGCCTTCACTCCGGGCCGTCGGCTGGCAGCGCGCGCCCGCACCCTCCGGTTCCTTCCGCCGAGACCCGACAAGGACAAGGAAACGCGGGCGGGAGACAAGTCCCCCGAATACCGGGCGATGGCGCGATGCGGGCCTGGTGACGTGCTGGTGGCAGACATCATGGGGAAGCCACTCGCGGCGATCGGCGGCGACGTCAAGCTGCTTCAGCTTTCGATGAACCGCGCCGAGGGGCTGGTGACCGATGGCGCGATTCGCGACCTTGAGGTCATCCAGCGCGAGAAGTACAACCTGATCGTTTACGCCCAGGACCGCACCCCGTACGGCGGCCGGCCATGGGCCGAACCGTATGAAGAGAACCTGGATATCCAGTGCGGGGGCGTACTCGTCCGGCCCGGAGACGTGATCGTGGGCGACGATGATGGCGTGGTTGTGGTCCCGTCCTGGTTTGCGGAGGAGATCTGCAGCAGGGTCGAAGAGACCGAGGCGGTCGAGGCCTACATCAAGGTGAAGATCAAGAAGGAGAAGGTAGCGCCTGGCAAGTACTACCCGCCGACCCCGGAAACCTACGCCGAGTTCAGGAATCTCAAGGCCGGCGCGGGCAAGAAGGCGGCCCGTTCGACCGGGAAGCGCTCGCGACGGAAGTAATAGCTGCTGGCCGAGCGTCGGCGCACTGAGTGTCGGTCGCTGGCGGGGGGGTACTGATTCCAACTCGGCCGGGGTGGTAGCTCCACCGGCACTCGCCGCCGGGACCTCCGCGTCGCCGTAGGGGCGTATCGCATACCCGTGGGGCACGACGGCCAAGAATTGAGCGCCCGCCCCCAATGAAGGCGCTTTGTTCCTGATATTCTTTCTGTTTGCGTGGTGGGCGTAGCGTAGTGGTTATCGCGTCAGGTTGTGGCCCTGAAGATCGCGGGTTCGAATCCCGCCGCTCACCCCATACCTCATCGACCGGTCCGGCCCGCCTCTGAGCCAGTCTTAGAATCGAAGTTCCCCTTCAGCAGCGCGCGCCCGTAGCTCAGCGGATAGAGCACTGGTCTTCGGAACCAGGGGTCGTGGGTTCGAATCCCCCCGGGCGCGCCAAGGCTAATTCAGATACAAAACGGCCCAGGTCGATTCACACTCGTCCGGGGCCGTCCTGCCGATTTGGGCACGGATCTGTGCACGAATCTCTCAGGATGAAAAAACCCCCTGATCGCGCTGCCAGCCCAGACGCCGCAGAAGCTATTCGGACTTGTGCGCCACCAGTCTGCTCACCACCGTGTCCGCGCAACCGTACGGGTCGCCGTACACCTGTTTGCCCGTGCATCTGTCCACGAGTAGGCCGATGTCCCGAAAGTACTCTCGTATCCGACGTCCCTTCGGTCCGGGCGCGATACTCGGCACGTTACAAAGAGGGGGGAAGCGCCCATGGTGAAGTGTTCCGATTGCGGCTTACTGGCTATTCGGCACCGAACGCAGGGAACACTGCTTGAAGCGGACGAGTCTTATCGAGAAAGAGGCGTGCCCTTCCTGGCTGGGGATGAACTCATTTGGAAACCCATTTGCGTGGTCAGGAAGATGGATAGCCGCGGGGAACTTACGAGGTATCTCAAAGAATCTGGATTCTCAAAGCCGAGCGATATCCCGAGACTAGCGGACAAATTCGACGACTCCGGACACGTCAGGTTGGTGATCCACAAAGATCGAGAGTGCGACGGTTTCTACCCCTGGCAGCAAGGACTTACGCCGAACGAACACCGAGACCTGAAGGATCGCGAGACGTTATTGAAGCGAGAGGACGATCGCGACACTCTGGTCGCCGAGCGGGAGGACAAACGCGACAGGCGTAACTGGCGTTTTCGGTGGATCGAGATCGGACTTGTTGCCGCTACG
>CAYPHP010000820.1:0-2195 GCA_964410045.1 uncultured Acidobacteriota bacterium
AGTGTATCTGGCCGCCGCACAACAGATTCCTGCAGTGCTTCGTGAAATCGGAAGACTGCGCGAGATCACCTTTCGCGCCGCTGGTGAGGGTACGGGCAAGGCGCTGGATGTAGATCAGTTTGATTCGTATTATCTGCACTTGTTTGTATGGAACGCGGTCAAGCAAGAAGTCGCTGGCGCCTACCGGCTGGCGGGGACCGACGTGCTGCGCCGCCAAAACGGCCTCCAAAGCCTCTACACCGCAACGCTGTTCGAGTACGGGGACGCCTTCCTTGATCGCCTGGGTCCGGCACTGGAGTTGGGCCGATCGTTTATCCGCGCCGAATACCAAAAGGGCTTTGCACCGTTGTTGTTGCTGTGGAAGGGCATCGGCAGGTACATCACCCAGAATCCCCGGTACAAGGTCTTGTTTGGACCCGTGAGCATCAGTAACCAGTACCAGTCGCTGTCGCGCGAGATCATGGTGACGTTTCTCCAGAAGTTCGCGTCGCTGCGTGACCTGGCGAGCTTGGTGTCGAATCGCAATCCCTACCGGCCCAGGCCAACTTCGGGAATTCCCAGCACCGGCTTCGACATCGAGGATCTCTCCGAAGTCGTGTCCGACCTGGAGCCGAGCCGCGCCGGCGTCCCGGTACTGCTGCGACAGTATTTGCGATTGGGCGGCAAACTCCTCGGGTTCAACGTGGACCGGCAGTTCTCAAATGCGCTCGACGGCCTGATCCTCGTGGATCTGACCAAGACCGAACGCAAGCTTCTGGAACGATACCTGGGCGCCCGCGAGGCGTCCCAATTTCTCGCCTATCAGGAAGGACACCATGGAACACAGTAAGGCTTTCGTCATTACCAGTTGGATTCTGCGCGGGATCGCCGCGGTCATCTTGCTGCAGACTCTCTTCTTCAAGTTCACCGCGGCCAAGGAGTCGGTTTACATCTTCTCCACGCTGGGCATGGAGCCGTGGGGACGGATTGGTTCGGGCGTCGCCGAACTGATCGCCGCCCTTCTGCTGCTCTGGCCGCGTACGGTCACCGTCGGCGCCGTGATGTCGCTGGGTGTGATCAGCGGCGCCATCTTCTTCCACCTGACCAAGTTGGGCATCGCTTTGCGGGCTGTCGACGACAACGGCGAGTTGTTTGCTCTTGCCGTGGTGGTCTTTCTCTCCTCAGCCGCTGTGCTGGTCATGCACCGCCAGGAGATTCCGTTCCTGAAAGGGATTTGAAACCGCCGATGAACGCCGATGGACGCAGATGCGGAGCAACTCGCTTAGCGCCATCGGTTGGAAGCCGCAGGCGCGGTTCATCGCGCCGATCTCGAAGGCGATCCGCCACTGCTTGAACATCGCCCGGTAGGCGTCCCACAGGCTAACCGCGGGGTCGTAGATGTGGGTCGCTTCCGCGGCCACGCCGTTGAGCTCGATCACCCGGAAGTCACCGGCCATGAAGGCCTCGACGCTGGCTGCGCGCAGGTCATACCGGCCGAAGTAGAAGCCGGGACACGCTCGGCTGATACGGTTGATCGCTTCTTCGAGGGCCGGGGTCTTGTACTGGCTGCCGTCCAGGAAGATGGCTCCGCGGCAGTGCGAGCCTAACTCAACCAGGCGCACCCGCTCACCGGCCGCGGGAACGGCCGCGAGATTCGCCCGCTTCAAGTAGGCGTCGGCCATGCACACGGCGCGGGGATCGCGCAAGACCAGATCCGTCAGGGTACTCTGTCCGTCGCCGGTCACTTCAGGAAAACGCTTCTCGGTGATCGAGAAGATCCGGCCACGCGCTTCATTGGGGAACCGGTAATAGAAGACGCCGAACTCCACGCCAGGGATGTAGCGCTGGATAATGACGCCGCCGCTGGCGCGTTCCAAGTACTCCACAAGTTCGCGATCGGTACGCACCACGGCCACCCCAGACCCACGCTCGCCGACGTCCGGCTTCAGGACCACAGGGAAGGTCAGCCCGAGGCGGCTCATGAAGTTTCTGGCGGCGCAGGGTGTCCGGATCACCTTGAACTCGGCGGTCTGGCTGAGGCATTCCAGAATCTGCGATTTCGATTCTCCGACGAAGCCGCCGGTCGGAATCCCGGGATTGGCTGCGGTGAACAGCGTCAGTGACCGGTGGCGGATGGCCAAGTAGATCAAGTAGGGAAGCACCGGAAGGTAGGCGGCCCAGGCCGGCCAGAACTCCCAGCGGATCTTGCGCTGCAC
>CAYPHP010000821.1:0-2189 GCA_964410045.1 uncultured Acidobacteriota bacterium
CCTCTATTTCCTGGCAGATGCTCCCCTGCCGCCGGGCACCATCGTGGATATGGAACTGCGGCTTTCCGTGCCGGCGGAAGGCAAGGAAGTGATCAAGGCCACGGCCAAGGTGGTCCGCTGCGAACGGGTCGGGGATAAGGCCGGTATCGGGGTCACGTTCCGCTAAGAATGCGTCCGGGTGCGAAGGAGCCGGTTCTGCAAGCAAAGTATCCAGAATAGCCTTGCAGCCTTCTCTCCCCCGCACCTCTCGACGCAACGGCCGCCACGGAGGGGGATTTTTTGTGGCAGCCGAACTTGTTTAATGCTCAGCCGGTCCGGAGCGATTGCCGGCCATCAGCTTCTTAGGGATGCTGACGTAGCCGGTAACTTGGTCCTTCTTCACGTCCCAGACCACCACTTCCAGCAGGCGGCGGTCACCGGGCATGTAGAACTGCACCGGCTCCAGGGCGGTCTTGTCTTTTTTCTCGATGCGCCGGTCGTCGGCCAGGACCATCATGTTGTACTTCTGGCGCTTCACGTCCGTCTTGGTGAGCTGCAGCGAAAGGTCACCCACGCGGGTCGACTGCTTCGACTTGCGTAGATTGAACTCCAGGAAATCCTTCTCCGACCGCCGCCGCAGATCCTGAAGCTGCTCATGGTTCAGGGCAATCAGTCCGCTCTGAGTGCTGATGTCTTCCGCTGTTTTGTCGAGCGTGCTCTTGACGCTGCCCAGTTCGCCGTTCAGAGAGCTGAGCTGGCCTTGCTGCTCCTCCGCCAGTGAACTCAGCTTCTTCACGGATTCCTGCTGCTGGGCGCGAAGCTGGCGCCCGGACGCCGCCAGCTTCTTGTCCGCTTCCTGCAACGCCGATGAGGTCTGCTCCGCCAGACGCGTTGTACCGTCTTCGAGGCCAGTGATGCGAGCCTCGAGCTTGCGGATGATTTCCGTTTCCTGCTCGGCCTGGATCCGGAGTGAGGCCCGGAATTCGCGCAGTTGCTCGTAGGTCCGGTACTGCACGAAGGCCAGCAAGCACAGCGCCAGCGATACCGCTGAGAGGAAGATCCCGCTTCGGACCGAGGGATTCCTGCTCTTCTGGACATCCTGATCGACGTTTTCCATATGCCTCTCCTTCATCAGCTCTTCAACGGGATACTGACGGCCTGGTCCAGACGGAAGCGGAGCAGGGTTTCCGCCGGCAGGTAGACGCTCTTCTTGCCCGTGGCCGCGGCCGCTCCGGTGCCGGCTGCGCCGCCCGCCAACGTGCCGATCAGCGCGCCCTTGCCGCCACCGGCGATTCCACCGATCAGCGCGCCCACTCCGGTGCCGCCGCCGATCAGAATCCAGTTGCGCTTCTTGTGGTTTGCCGCGCTACGCCGGACCGCGTTGGTGTCCAGGTCGTAACTCTTGCCGTCGACTTCCACGGAGTCCAGTTCCAGGCCCAGGCGAGACACGCCTTCCAAACGCCCGCCTTCATGCGCGTCCACAACCCGGCCGTGGGCCACCGCGCCCCGCGGGATCACGGTCTTGCCGTCAACAACGATTGGTGAAATAACCGTCGCCGTGAACGCGGATCCCGAGCCGTTCTTGCTCGACAGGCCCTGGTCCAAACGAACTTCGAGCGTCGTTCCTTCCGGAATGGTCACCGGAACCGGACGGTTGAGAATTCGGTCAATCAATCCAGGCTTCGCCGCGCCGGGTTCGGCCCCGGCCGCTTCCACGGACTGATCGGTACGGGAGCAGCCCGTCAGCACGAAGGCGAAAGCCGCAACCAGCAAAATGCTCGCGCGTTTCTTCGTCTTGTTGAACATAGGTCGTCCTCCCTCGCCGGTTACTAAGGCAAGCCGGATGCCGTTTGTAAGCTATTGAAAATAAGAGGCAAGAAACCAGGCAACAGCCGGGAATCAGGGAAAACTTCCCCGCATCGACAGCTGGAACCTCCGGGGGATTCTGGCGTTGGTACCACAGGGCTAGTTGAAGGCCATAAGGGGAAATGGTAGATTCACTGCGCTCACGGGACAGCTCTCATGACGATGAAGAAGTTTGTCCTCTACGTCCTTCTTGGGGCTACCTGCGCGTCCGCGCAAGGGGTGATTACTACGGCTGCCGGCACGACCTGGATCTTTCGCGACGGCGGCACCGCGGTCAACGCGCCCCTGGGAAACCTGAATGGCGTGGCTGTAGACGCCGCCGGTAACGCCTACGTCGTCGATTC
>CAYPHP010000822.1:0-2182 GCA_964410045.1 uncultured Acidobacteriota bacterium
GTTGACTTCGACGAACGGGCCGGCGGCCCGGGGACTTTGCTGATGGATCGCCCGCGCCACCAGCTCCTTGCCCGTGCCGCTCTCTCCGAAGATCAGCACTCGCCCGTTGGTCGGCGCCATTAGCTTGAGCTGCTGCCGCAGTGCCTTCATCGGGACGCTCTCGCCGATGATCACCGATTTGGTGGAGACCTCTTCGCGCAGGCGGCGGTTCTCCGCCGCCAGTTCTTGATGGGCCAGGCCGTTTTTGACCACCAGCAGGGTCTTATCGACGGAGAGCGGCTTTTCCAGAAAATCGAAGGCGCCCAGCTTGGTGGCCTTGACCGCGGTCTCGATGGTGCCGTGCCCGGAAATCATCACCACCACCGGGGGATGTTCCATCTGCTGGATGCGCTTGAGAACTTCCAAGCCATCCAGGTCCTTTAACCAGACGTCGAGCAGAACCAGATGTTGCGGATCCTTCTGGAGCAGCTCCAGGCAGCCCTCGCCCCCAGCCACCGCCTGCACGGCGTAGCCTTCATCCTCCAGCACGCCGCTGAGCGACTGCCGGATGCCTTTTTCGTCGTCGACAACAAGAATCTTACGCTTCATCACGCTGCTTTCTGCCACCGAGACACCGAGGTCACCGAGGGAACTGGCCGTTTGCGTCTCGGTGTCCTCGGTGCCTCTGCGGCCAAATCCTACACGGGCAACTCCACAATGAACCTCGCGCCCACAGGATGGTTTTCTTCCACGCGAATGGTCCCGCGGTGTTCGGCGAGAATGCGGCTGACGATGGCCAAGCCCAGGCCCGTGCCTCGTTTCTTGGTGGAGAAGTATGGCAGGAAGAGTTTTTCTTTCACCTCCGGACTGACCCCGGGCCCGGTGTCGGCGACCACCACTTCGATGAAGTCGCCGCGCAGATCCGCGCCGGCGATGCGCCCGGTGGTGATGCGCACTTCCTTCACCAGCGAATCCTGCATGGCTTCCGCGGCGTTGTCCACCAGGTTGACGATAACGCGTTTGAACTGGTCGGGGTCCACGTGGACCTGGGGCAGGTCGGACGCAAGATCCAGCGCCACCTGGATGCCGTCCAGGCGGCCGTCAAACACAGCGATCGCGTTTTCCACGATCGGGTTCAGCGAGGCCAGTTCGAGCTGGGCCTTGGGGAAACGAGCCAACTGTGAAAACTCATCGACCAGCGTCTTCAACGTACCCACTTCCTGCTCGATGAGCGAGGTGCAATCGGCGATCACGCGGCGCGTTTCGTCCAGTTCCTCCGGGGTGCGCGCCTCCTCGAGCGCGGACAGGCGCCGGCGCAACCGCTCGGCGGAAAGCGCGATGGGCGTCAGCGGGTTCTTGATCTCGTGCGCCACGCGCTGAGCCACTTCCCGCCAGGCCTGCGCCTGCTGGGCGTGCAGCAGGTCGGAGACGTCTTCCATCACGATGATGAAGGCGATGTCCTGCCCGCGATATCCGGCGTCCTGTTTCAGCGGCAGCGCGGAGACGGTTACCGCCACGCTCATTCGACCCAGCGCCGAACCCAGCTCAAACTGGCTGGTGGCCAGGCCCAGACGCTGGGCGCGCCGCAGCAAGTGCTCCATCTCCCGCAGATCGTCCGGCGCCAGCAGATCCCGAAGCTGGGTGACCTTGGCGCGTTCCGCTCCAAAAATCCGCTCGACGGCTGGATTCACGCGCAGGATTCGCCGGTCGCGGGCCAGCGAGATTACCGGCGTGGGAATGCTTTCGAGAACCGCTTCGGTTTCACGGCGGCGGCGTTCCAATTCCGTTCCCGATTCTTCCAGGCGCGCGGCCATTTCATTGAACGACCGCACCAGCACGCCCAGTTCGTCCACTGCCTGCAGACGAATCCGATGGCTCAAGTTTCCGAGCGCCACCTGGTGCGTAGCTTCGGCCAGCGCTTGGACCGGCGTGGTCACCTGCTTGGAGAGAAACAGCGCCAGCCACGTGGTGATGAACAGAATGATCACCGTGACCAGAACCTGGATGGCCGTGTAGATCGTCCGGAAACCCTTGTTCTCCTGATACAGCCGCTCGTACTCTTCGCGCTCCTTGTCCATCTCCTGCAGTGCGTCGCTCAGTCCGGTGGGCAGGCGGTTGGCGGCGATGATCCAGCCGCTGGGGTTCGGTGACCGCGTGGCGTCCACCGGATAGACCGCCACCGCATAATCGGCGCCCATCGCCG
>CAYPHP010000823.1:0-2181 GCA_964410045.1 uncultured Acidobacteriota bacterium
TATGGATTCAGTTTCACCGACCTCGGCCCGTTCCGCGCGATAAGCGTATCCAGCCTGCGCCAGCTTGATATGCAGGATCGCAACTTCGGGTGGACCGTGGAGATGCAGGCCAAAGCCCTGCGTCACGAACTGCGCGTGTTGGAAGTGCCGGTGACCTATCGCCGCCGCCGTGCGGGTCACAGCAAGATCTCGGGCAACCTGATCGCGTCCCTACGCGCCGGCCAGGTGATCTTGACCACCATTTTCCGGCTGCGACGCGGTTGACATCTCAATCCACGATTTTTCGGAGAAAGCAGACCGTCTCGGCGCCGCCAAAAGCGGTTTTGCCGACCGTCATCCCGAGGAACTCAAAGCCATCCTCGCCCGCCTCACGCAGTTCCTTCTGCATCGTGGATGTCTTGGAAGTAGCCAGGAGTTTGTACAGGAACCGTTTCGCGGGTTTCGCCGAGTCTCGTTCCAGGATGACGCTGACTTCGCGGCCTCCGAAACTCGACTCGAAGACGGTCTGACCCAGGTACTCGAAGCTCTCGTCGCCGGCGAGCTGGATTTCCTTCTGCATGGTTCCCGTCTTCGAGGTGGCCAACAGTTTGTATTTCTTGCGGCCGGCACTGTTGGCATTGAGGTCCTTGCTCATTATGACGACGACTTCCTTTCCGCCAAAGCCGGTCTCGCCGCCCATGACGCCCGCGAAACTGTAGCCAGCTTCGCCGGCCTCGTTCATCTCCTTTTCCATGGTGGAGGTACGGTTGGTGGCCAAGACTCGGTAATCGTATCGAGCCGGATCGGCTCCCTGGACAACCGTTGCGGCCACCACTAGAACGAGAAACAATCGAGCGATCATGAATACACTCCTTGTGAACATCTAGGGCATCATACTCGGTCAAGATCCAGTAACCAACCGCAATGTCTTCAGAAAGTCGTAATCCCCCGAAGGAAAAACCTCCAACCCTGTCAGCCGCTGGTGGTGGACCACCACATTGTCGAAGAACCAGAGGTGCAGGTACGGGAGGTCTTCGTTGAGGATCGCCTGCACCCGAAGCAGCAGAGCCCGGCGCTTGTCCTGATCCATTTCCACTCGGGCTTCGTCCAGCAATCGGTCCAGTTCCGGGTTGCGATAATGGCCGCGGTTGGCGCCCTTGGGCGGAATGCGGCTGGAATGGAAACAATTCTCAAAAATATCGGGATCGTTATTCCCGCCGATCCAGCGCAACGTGTAGAGCTGGAACGCGCCCTTGACGATATCCGCGTAAAACGTGGCGAACTCGTTGCTGCGCAGGTCGAGTTGGATTCCCACCTCGCGGAACTGCTGCTGAAGCACGGTGGCCAGCAGGCGGCTGGTTTCCTCGGTGGACGTCTTCATGGTCAGCCGCGCCCGGATGCCGTCAGGACCGGGACGCAGCCCGGCCGCGTCCAGCAGCGCGCGGGCACGTTGCGGATCGTGAGCGTACTGCTGAGCCTCAGGGTTGCTGGCCCAATGATTCGGCGGCAACAAGCTCGAAGCCAGGCGCGCCTGCCCGCGCCACAGATGATCGATCAGCGGCCGGCGATCCATCGCATAGGCCAGCGCCTGGCGGACCTCCACCCGCTTCAGCAGAGGATCCTCCATATTGAGCGCCACGTACTGGTAGACGGTTCCAGGATGATCCACCACGCGCAGGTGCGGCTGGCTGGCCAACGTGCGGACCATGTCCGCGGTGAGCGAGTTGATGGTGATGTCGGCGGCGCCCTTGCGCAGTTCCAGCGCGCGTACCGTGGCGTCAGGCGTGACTTTGAACTGTACCCGCGCGATCGGCGGAGCGCCGCGCCAGTAGCCGGGATTCCGCTCCAGGACCACCTCTTCATCTTGAGACGCGCGCACGAAACGGAACGCCCCCGTGCCGACGGGCTTGGCCCCAAAATCTTTGCCCGAGCCTTCCGGCACGATCCCGATCGCGCCCTGCGCCACGTTCCATAGAAAGCTGGCGAACGGCTGCTTCAAGTGGAAGATCACGGTGTAATCGTCGGGCGTTTCGATGCGTTCGACCGGCCGGTAGGTAGCGGCCTTCGCGGAAGTGACCGTGCCTTCGAGCATGCTGTTGAATGTGTAGCGAACGTCGCGAGCGGTAAGCGCGCGCCCATCGTGGAAACGCACGCCACGCCGCAGGTGGAAGACGTACGTCAGCGGATCGCGAATCTCCCACC
>CAYPHP010000824.1:0-2175 GCA_964410045.1 uncultured Acidobacteriota bacterium
GTTCTGCGACTGCGTGTCCGGACAAGGTCCGGTAATGCCGGTGGTCGGACAACTGGTGAAGGCACGCCCGTTGTCTACCGAGGTGTACAGCTTGCTCAAGTCCGCGATCAGCGGGCGGTCGCCGCCCACACCGTCGAGGTTTAGGTCGTATCCGGCGACCACCGTGAACGGGTTTCCGGATTGGAACGTGGAGATTCCACTGAGCTGCCAGCCGCCCAGCAGGGCGTGAAGAACCCTCTTGGTTTGATCGCGGAAGAACGGGAGCTCGTAGGTGTAGTTGAGCACCACGCGGTGGCGGGCATCGTAACTGGAAAGGCCGCGCAACGAGCCGGCGGCATTGCCCTTGCCGGTCGGGGCGTTGGTGTCGACTCCCGTGAACGTCGCCTCGGAACCGGTATCGATGGTCTTGCTCAGCGTCCACATCCCCATGAAGGAAAGCCCGCGGCTCAGGCGCTTGGTCACCTTCAAAGTGGCGGCCTGGTAGTAGGCCCAACTATTATTCCGCAGGCCCACGTTGCGGATGAAGGTCGGGTCCGGCCGGCGCTCGTTGGTACGCGGCGTATTCAGCGAAATGTAGCCGTGCGGAACGTTGCCTTCGATCACAATTCCCTTCTGGGCCAGGGTGGCCGTGGTGGAGGCCAGGGCGGAGAAGGTCCGCAGCGCACCGCTGGTGGTGGGAGTGACATTGCCCGCCGCATCGCGCACCACGCAGATCGGATCGTTGTAATCACGGCAGATGCGATCAAAAACCACGGGCTGGAAGTTCCCGCCGCCGACATCCACGGTGACCAGCGGCGAAACGATCGGGTAGCGGGCGTCGTTCTGGCCGTCAAACCACATGCCGCCGATCGTCCGGTTCCCGGTGTAGATCAACTCCACCGCCATCCGGCCGGGAAGTTGACGCGATAGGCTGATGTTCCAGTCCTGGGTATACGGAACCTGGAGGTTGGAAACCGGAATGAGCAACGTGCTCTGCAACTGTCCCCCGTCCACCCGCACCCCGCCTCCGGTGGCTGCCGTCGAGCGCGCGGCGACTCCCGGGGTAAAGGTGAACCCGCAACTGGGGTCGGAGATCTCGTTCGGGCAGATTAATCCGAAGCTGGCTGCGTAGCCGTTGGGGGGCTGGGTCCGGATACTCAACTGGTTCTGGGAGAAGACCGACTGGAAGATCCGGCCGTGCTTGATGCCGTAGCCGCCGCGGATCACGAAACTGCCGGGACCGCCGGTAATCTTGCCCAGGAGGCCCGCGGTAAAGGCCGGCTGGTAGGCGAAGCCGAAGCGCGGCTGGAAATTGTTGTAGTCGCCGCCGAATCCGTAGGAGAAGCGGTTCTTCTCTTCGTGCGGAGCCCCGACTCCTTCCCACCGCACCCCAAGGTTCAAGGTGAAGTTGGGGCGGACCCGCCAGTCTTCCTGAAAGTAGAGATTGGTCTCTTTGTAGCGGTTCTCGGCCAACGGGTTCCCGAAGCCCTGCTGGAACCCGGTGACAAATCCGCGCAGGAAATTCTCCCATCCGGCGTAGCCGGTGCGGGCCAGGATGGAGGCCAAGGCATCCTGGGTGCTGAAGGTCCAGAAGCCGCGGGCCCGGTCGCCGGAGAGATCGTCGAGCAACAGCATGCGCTGGTCGATTCCGAACTTCCAGGTGTGTTTCGCGCGTGTGAACGTGTGGTTGTAGACAAACTGGGTGTCGTGCTGGCGGCGGTTGATGGGCACGTTGGTGGACGTGCCGATAATCGTCCCGGCGAACTGCAGCGTATCGCTGGTCAGGGCGGTGTCGTACAGCACGCTGGCAAATCGGATGGTCGGGATGTGGTTGCCGTCGGTGACGTCCTGCAACGTGGAGCGGTTGCCGAAGCCGAAGCGGAACTCGCCGGTCTGCCGGGCGCTGAAGACGTGAGTGGCCGTCAGGCCGATGTTGTACTGCCGATTGTTATTGGTCCCGAAATTGTCGCCCAAAATGATGCGGGGCGAATACCGTTGCTGGCGGCTGTACTGATAGCGCAGGGCCACGTTGGTGTTGTACGGCGCGTTCCAATCCAGCTTCAGGGAGTAGTCGGAGTCCGGGAAGCTCGAACGCAGCCCGCCCACCCGAACGCATCGGTTCGGGCGTCCCGTGGAGATCATCTGCCCGCAGGCCACCGGATCGTTGGGCTCCTTACCAGTCAGTTCCGGGGTCTT
>CAYPHP010000825.1:0-2174 GCA_964410045.1 uncultured Acidobacteriota bacterium
CCTCGAAGCCTTCCACGGCCTTGCTGATCACTTCCGCCAAGCGGTCATTCTCGCCTTCCGGCAAACGATCGGTCTGGAGACGCAGGCGGAAGTTGCGCAACCGCTCCAGGGACGCGTGCGTCTGCCGCAGACCCTCCTCGGTGAAGTTGAGCTGTTTGCGGTAAGGCACCGCGGCCAGCAGGTAACGGATGGCGTCGGGCGTGTAACCTTTGGCCAGCAGGTCGCGCAGGGTATAGAAATTCCCCAGGGACTTGGACATCTTCTTGCCCTCGACCATCAGGTGCTCGCAGTGCAGCCAGTAGCGGACGAAGGTGCGCCCGGTGGCGCCTTCCGACTGGGCGATCTCGTTGGTGTGGTGCGGAAAGACCAGGTCGCTGCCGCCGGTATGGATATCGAAGCTCTCGCCGAGATACTTCATGGACATGGCCGAGCATTCAATGTGCCAGCCGGGGCGGCCCGGGCCGAGCGCGGTATCCCATGAGGGTTCGCCTTGCTTGGCGCTCTTCCAGACCGCGAAATCGCTGGGATGCTCCTTCTCGTACTCGTCCACTTCCACGCGCGCGCCGGCGATGTTTCCTTCCAGGCTGACGCGGGCCAGCTTGCCGTAGTCCTTGAACGCAGCGATGCGGAAATAGACCGAGCTCTCGCTGCGGTAGGTAAGCCCCTTTTCCTCCAGCCTACGGATCAAATCCACCATCTCGGCAATGTGCTCGGTGGCCCGGACCAGGTGCTCGGGACGCTGGATGCGCAGCGTGGCGATGTCTTCCAGAAAGGCCTGCAAATACTTGCCGGTGTAATCCGGCAGGGTCATGCCGGCGGCCTTGGAGTTGCGGATGATCTTGTCGTCCACGTCGGTGATGTTCATCACGTGAGTCAGGACGTAGCCGCGGTGCTTCAGAAAGCGCCGCAGCAGGTCCTGGAAGACGAAGGTCCGGTAGTTGCCGATGTGGGCGTAGTCGTAGACCGTGGGGCCGCAGGTGTACATCCCCACTTTGTTGCCGTCGAGGGGAGTGAATTCCTCTTCGCGGCCGGTCATGGTAGTGAAGAAGCGCAGAGCCATGGGCAGTTCATCATTCTAGCCCATTAAACGCACAAGGGACTCCCGAAGGAGTCCCTTGGTAGTGCGAATGGGGGAATGCGAGTGCGTTAGGCGGCGCGCTTGCGGAGCAGCAGCCCCGCGAGTCCGCTCCCGAGCAGCATCAGGGTAGCCGGCTCGGGAATGGGGTTGGGCTCTCCGCCTCCTCCGCCTCCCGCCAGGTTAAGGAACAACTGGCCCTGGACATTGCCGCTGGTCGGTCCGAAGAAGTCGTGGTCCGAACGATCGGCAAACGCGTATACCCAGCCGGATCCCACCGCGCTGTACTGGATGTATGTGCCGGCCAAGGAAGTGCCGCCGGTGACCGCAGTTCCGGGTGTAACCGAGATTGAGGATCCTACGATGCCGTAAGGCGGCCCAGTACTGGCGAAGTTCCCGCCGGAGAGCGGACTGTTCACAGGGCTGCCGCCGAAAACCATGCCGGTGCCCAGCGCGGAAAGAATGGCGTTACCGCCGGCCGCGCCCGAGCCACCGGAGTCGGCAAGGACCAACAGGATTCCTCCGCCGCCAACCCACGACAGCAGGTCCGTGAGTTCGCCTGCGGTGGGCGCGCCGCCGGCTTCGCCCACTATGAACAGATCGTTATTCGAGAGGTTGCCGGCTGTGATCGACTCGTCCGCCTCCACCGTGTGGCCGGCTCCGATCATCGTCCCTTTGAGCACCGACATGTCCCCGGAATTCCAGGACCTGCCACTGCCACTCCAATTACCGATAATGCTGGTGGCGCTTGCCGGAAGAGCCACGACCGCCAGAGCCAGCACGCAAACCGCAAACCGCATCTTTAGGTTCATAGTAAACTGCCTCCCCAGCCGGAGACCGAGCACGCGGAATGCCAGAAGGGGCTGGTTTCTAACCCACTGAAAACAAGCGCCTAAAAATCTGCGGGTTTAGCACTTGTGCAATGCATTGACTCGTTGATCCGAATTATTTCATCGGCCGACCCGAACATGAAAAGGGACTCCCGAAGGAGTCCCTTGGTGTTGCTTGCGGAGGAAGATCGCGTTCAGGCGCGTTTGCGGATCAGCAGCCCCGCGAGTCCGCTGCCGACCAAGATCAGAGTAGCCGGCTCAGGAATCGG
>CAYPHP010000826.1:0-2166 GCA_964410045.1 uncultured Acidobacteriota bacterium
CGTAGCCCCCTGCTCGATTTCTGGCGTGAGAGCGCCTGTGAGCGAGCGGCTGCCGAGGCACCCGACAAAGCGTGACTCTTCGTCCTGGAAACTCACCGCGTCCACCGGCAGCTGCCGCGTCGGGTGGCTTTCGGCGAGTGCCCGCACCACTTCGAGCGCATAGATGACGCCCAGTGCGCCATCCAGCCAGCCGCCGGTCGGCTGGGTATCGGAGTGCGAGCCGAGCAGCAGCGCCTTGCCGGTGTGCCGCGAGCGGCCCAGCACGTTGCCGACACCATCGATCGTTGCATCGAGGCCGGCCTCTTCATAACGCCGCTTCAGCCAGCGCCGCGCTTCCATGTCGGTCGCGCTGAACGCCGGCCTGACGACGCCAGGGCCCTCTGCGCCGATGGCGCGCAGTGCACGCAGGTCGGTGAGCAGTCGGTCGGGATCGATGCGGGGCATGGCCGATTCTTCGGATGTGAATTGACAATGCACGAGATAGTCGCACGTCCGTCGATCCGATCGGCACGGGCCCGCGGCGACGAAGTCCATGGTCCCGCCGTCCCTGACGAGGCTTGCATCCAACGCGGCCGTTGCGGCACGCGCGTCATGGCGTTACTGTGCGCGGCGGCATCGTAGTCTGCCTGTAACTCGGCCGACCTATCGTTGCGGGAGCTGTGGGCGGGTGCCGGAAAAGGCACGGAGACTAGGCAACGCGCCGTGCGAGGGGGCACTACCGCTTTGAAGATACAGCGGCTTATCGTTCAGAAAGTTTGCGTTCCGGCAGCACGCTGGCCCCAGTCAGACAACACTGTGGAGGAGACCCATGTTCCGTCGTGAGTTCATCGCTACCGCTGGCGCGCTCGCCGCTGCCGGCCTGCCCACCTGGGCGCAGGCGCAGGCAGCGCGTGCGATTTGCTACAACTGTCCGCCCGAGTGGGCCGACTGGGGCGGCATGCTGAAGCTCGTCAGCCAGAAGCTCAACATTGCCGTTCCGCCGGACAACAAGAATTCGGGCCAGACACTGGCCGCACTCATTGCCGAAAAGGCCAACCCGGTGGCTGACATCGCCTACTTCGGCGGCCAGTTCGGACCGCAGGCGCGCGCGGCCGATGTGCTGACGCCGTTCAAGCCGGCGCGCTTCGGCGACATCCCGGCCGGCATGAAGGACCCCGATGGCTACTGGTTCACGATTCACTCAGGCACGCTGGGACTGTTCGTCAATACGGCCGCGCTGCGCGGCAAGCCGGTGCCGCAGTCGTGGCGCGACCTGCTCAAGCCCGAGTACAAGGGGCTGATCGGCTACCTGAATCCCGCCAGCGCCGCGGTCGGACAGGTCGGAGTGATCGCCGTGAATCTCGCGCTGGGTGGCACCTACGAGAACCTCGACCCCGGCATCGCCTTCTTCAAGCAGCTGCAGGCCAACCAGCCGATCGTGCCGACCCAGACCTCGTACGCGCGCGTGCTGTCGGGCGAGATTCCGATCCTGTTCGACTACGACTTCAACGCCTATCGCGCCAAGTACAAGGACAATGCACCGGTCGCGTTCACGATCCCGACCGAAGGCACGCAGCAACTGCCGTACATCATGGGCCTGGTGGCCAAGGGTCCCAATCCAGAGCAGGGCAAGAAGATCCTCGACTTCCTGCTGTCCGACGACGGGCAGCGCCACTGGGCCAGCGCCTTCCTGCGCCCGGTGTTTGCCTCCGCCCTGACGCCGGAGATGAAGAGCCGGTTCCTGCCGGATTCGGACTACGCGCGCGCCAAGCCGCTGGACGTGTTCAAGCTCTCGGCGGCGAGCAAGACGATCGGCGAGCGCTATCAGAAGGAAGTCGGCTGAGGGAAGTCGGCTGAGCTGACCCGTTGGTCCGGTTGAGCGGGGTGCGGGACGATCGCCTCTGGCTGGTAGCGCTGCTGGCGCCGGCGGCGATCGTCTTCATTGCTTTCTTCCTGTTGCCGCTGGCGCGCCTGTTCCTCATTGGCGGCAGCGGGCCGATGGGCTGGAGTGCGTACGCGGCGGCGTTCACCGAGGCGCGCTACCTCAAGAGCCTGGTGTCCACCGTCCTGCTGTCCGTGGGCGTCACCGCAGTCACGCTCGCCGTCAGCGGCCTCGCCGGCGTGTTCCTGCAGCGCAATCGATTCACCGGTCGCGCGCTGGTGACGGCGCTGCTGACGCTGCCGCTC